>NZ_SULK01000023.1:0-68258 GCF_007115085.1 Clostridium sp. HBUAS56017
ATACAGCAGTAGTATCACATAGATCAGGAGAAACAGAAGATACAACTATAGCAGATCTTGTAGTAGCAGTAAATGCAGGACAAATTAAAACAGGAGCTCCAGCAAGAAGTGAAAGAGTTGCTAAGTATAATCAATTAATAAGAATAGAAGAAGAACTAGAAAGTGTTGCTGAATATAGAGGAAGAAAAGCTTTCTTCAACATTAAATAGCATAAAAAGTGCCAAAGAATTTCAAAATCTTTGGCACTTTTTATTATAAATTGTAATAGAAAAATAGATAGCATATTTAACTTGAAAAAAAATACATATTATGTTATGCTAATATCAATTGATTATGTAAGGAATTATAGAAATTAGGAGGTGTTCTAATGAAAAATGCACTTTTAGTTTTAGAAGTAATTTTAGGATTAGTAGTAATTGTTGCTGTATTAGTACAACCAAGTAAGTCAGATGCGTTAAGTGGATTAGTACAAGGAAGTAAAAATGAAACTTTCTACTCAAGAAATAAATCTAGAACAAAAGAGGTTAAACTTGAGAGATTAACAATGATAGCAATGATATTATTTGCAGCAGTGGCTTTAGCATTAAACATAATAAAATAATGTAAGATAGCAGCTATTTATATAGCTGTTTATTTTTTTGCCTAAAATTAAGTAATATAGGATTTTAAATAAAAGTTTTGTATTTCTATCTTTATATTTTTTCTATAAGGCGGAAAGAATATATAAGGAAGGATTTATACTTAGTGTAAGTTAAAGCTTCTGGAAAGGAGTGAATTTTTATGAAAGTTAAAAATGTTAAATTAACCATAGCAGCATTAGTGGTATTTCAAATAATCTTAGTTATAAGTGCTATTATTAATATTATGTTAAGAGATTGGAAGGGGCTAGGATCAGTAGCATTAGCCATTGTTTGCACTACACTGCCTTTTATAGTTTATGCTATTGCAAATAAAAAGAAGATAATGTTGCCTCCTAGATTTCGTCTTATATCATTACTATTTATTTTTCTTTCCTTATATTTAGGTGAGATTATTAAATTTTATGATAGATTCTGGTGGTGGGATTTACTTCTTCATGGGATATTTGGTAGTTATGCTGCTATTGTAGGTTTATATATTATAAAAGAGATAATTACAAAGGAAAAAGAAGTAACAGATAAGAGATTTAATTTTTTTAAGGTAACATTTGCTTCAAGTTTTTCTATAACTTTAGGCACATTATGGGAGGTATTTGAATTCTTAGGGGATTATTTTTTTAAAACAACTATGGTTAAAGGTGGCATTGAAGATACAGCAACAGATCTAATTGCAAAAATCTTAGCTGCATTTATTACTTCTGTAATTTTCTATCTGAAGGATTTAAAAAAAGTTAGAGGTATTAAGAATAATTCTATATGAAGATATAATAAAAATTAATAAATGAAAAAAAGTGGATTTTTGATTAATCTACTTTTTTTCTTAAATTTGCTAATAAAAAAAGCCGTGAGGCTATTACTTATGGTAAGATATACATAAGAAAAGAAAAGGTTGGCTAAAATATAGTTATATTATGTTTTAGTAGGAGGTAAGTTGATGGGAATAAAAAAAGCTTTATTGGAATTCATGAGGGAAGAAGCATACAGACCTATGGATATCCAAGAACTTGTAGCAGTATTTGATATAAATAAAGATGAATATAAGGCATTTAAAAAGGTTTTAAGAACTATGGAAAAGGAAGGTATTATTCTTAGAACCAAGAATGATAAATTTGCCTTGCCTGAAAGATTAGGACTTGTTACAGGAAAACTTCAAGCTCATGCAAAAGGTTTTGGATTCCTTATTCCTGAAAAAGAAGGAGAAAAGGATGTTTTCATTCCAGGATCTTTTATGAATGGGGCTATGAATGGAGATAAAATACTTGTCCAAATTACTAGAGAAGATAAAAATGGTAAGAAGAGAGAAGGGGAAGTAGTCCAAGTTCTTGAAAGAGGAAACTCTAAAATAATAGGAGTATATGAAGATAGCAGAAATTTTGGTTTTGTTGTAGCAGAGGACACTAGAATAAACCAAGATATATTTGTTTCTAAAAAAGATAAAAACGGAGCAGAACATGGAGATGTAGTAGTTGTAGAGATTACTAAGTGGCCAGAAAAAAGAAGAAGCCCAGAAGGTGTAATAACAGAAGTATTAGGTAAAAAGGGAGACAAGGGATTAGATATATTAACTATTATTAAGAAATTTGGACTTCCAGAAGAGTTCCCTAATAAGGTATTAAACTTTGCTGAAAATATTGAAGAAGAAATAGATGAAAAAGAATATAAGAGAAGAACAGATCTTAGAGATGTGGTTATGGTTACTATAGATGGTGAAGATGCTAAGGATCTAGACGATGCGGTGTCTATAGAAAAATTAGATAATGGAAGGTACAAACTTGGAGTTCATATAGCAGATGTTTCTCACTATGTTAGAGAAAAGAATCCTCTTGATAAGGAGGCTTTAAATAGAGGAACATCGGTATATTTAATAGATAGGGTTATTCCAATGCTTCCTAAAAAGTTATCTAACGGAATATGCTCATTAAATCCTAAGGTTGATAGACTTGCTTTAAGTTGTTTTATGATTATAGATAACAATGGTAAAGTTCTTGATAGTGAAATAATGGAATCTGTAATAAGAACAAATGAAAGAATGACATATACAGATGTTACAAAGATTTTGAAAGATAATGATGAAGAGCTCATTAAGAAATATAGTAATCTTGTTGATGATTTTAAAACAATGGAAGAGCTTTGCAATATTTTGAATAATAAGAGACTTAAAAGAGGTGCCATAGATTTTGATTTTGAGGAATCTAAAATTATATTAAATGAGTTTGGTAAGCCAATTGATGTAAAGCCTTATGAAAGAGAGATTGCAAATAGAATAATAGAAGAGTTTATGCTTATTTGTAATGAAACAATAGCTGAAACTATGTATTGGGCTAACTTACCATTTGTTTATAGAATTCACGAAGAGCCAGATGAAGAAAAATTACAAAAGTTTAAAGAGTTTATATATAATCTTGGATATGTTATTAAGTGGAATGGAGAGGTCAAACCAAGAAACCTTCAAGAGATATTAGAAAAGGTTCAAGGTAAAAAGGAAGAAACTGTAGTAAGTACATTGCTTTTAAGAAGCATGATGCAAGCTAGATATTCTCCAGAATGTACAGGACACTTTGGATTAGCAGCAAAATATTATTGCCATTTTACATCACCAATTAGAAGATATCCAGATTTGCAAATTCATAGGATTATTAAGGAACATCTAAATGGAAAAATAGACGAAGGAAGACATAAGAAGCTTACTACCCTAGTTGAATTTGCATCAAGACAATCATCTGATACTGAAAGGGTTGCACAACAAGCAGAGAGAGAAGTAGATGATTTAAAGAAAGCTGAATATATGCAAGATAGAATAGGAGAAGAATTTGAAGGAATAGTGTCTTCAGTAACTTCTTTTGGTATGTTTGTAGAACTTCCAAACACTATAGAAGGGTTAGTTCATATTACAGCTTTAGATGATGATTATTATGTTTATGATGAAGTTCATCTTTGCTTAATGGGAGAAAGAACCAAGAAGGTATATAGGCTTGGGGATTCTGTTAAGGTTAGATGTAGCAAGGTAGATATTCCAAATCGTGAAATCTATTTTGATATGATTGAAGATGAATATACTAGAGAAGAAATAAAAGCAACAAAGGAACTTTTAGAAAAGTTGCCAGAAGTTAAGCAAGATTTAAAAGAAGAAGTTGAAGAAAAGAGTGAGGATATATTATAATTATATAAAAATATATACCTAAAGTGGGTGAGAGTATGGTAAGAAAGAAAAATAGTAATTCTTTAGCTGAAAATAGAAAAGCTAGGCATGACTATTTTATAGAAGAGACAATAGAAGCAGGGATCGCTTTAGTAGGGACAGAAGTAAAATCAATTAGAAATGGTAAGTGTAATTTAAAAGATTGTTATGGAGATATATGGAATGGGGAAATGTTTATTAAAAATATGCACATAAGCCCTTATGAACAAGGAAATATCTTTAATGTAGATCCTTTAAGAGATAGAAAATTGTTACTTCACAAGCAAGAAATATTTAGATTAACTGGATTAGTTCAAAGAGATGGATATACTTTAGTGCCATTGTCTTTATATCTTAAGAATGGAAGAGTAAAAGTAGCTCTTGGAATTTGTAGAGGTAAGAAAAATTACGATAAGAGAGATGCAATGCTTGAAAAGGCTCATAAGAGAGATATTGACAGAGAGATGAAGGAAAGAAATAAATATTAAAAATAAAGAGGATTAAAACTAAGTTGGGGTCAGTTTTAATCCTCTTTTCATTTTTACATTTTCTTAGGTGGAAATGTAAAGATGTATATAAAAAAATTGTTGGGCTGATTAATCGTTATAATATATAGTTTACATCAAATTACAAATATTGTCTAGGAAAATTGTGTATTATTAGGCGATTATATGAATAAAGTAAAAGCTAATATTCTTATCACCCCAGCCTAGATCAAAAGGAACTTGATATCTATCAACTGTATGGGAATTTATTAAAGGATAACCTTTAGAATCAAATCCAGTAATTACAGCGTTATGATCAATATCATTTTTCTTGTCATAAGAAACAAGATCTCCTATGGAAAGATTTTTAAATACAAAAGTGCCATCTTTAAGCGGTTTTAATGAATTTGCAAAGTCAGACTTTTTAATTACCTTGCCTTTGCCGCTATAAAGAATATAATTTTTAAAACCATCAGCATTTAGCCAAGCAGCACTGCCTTGCTGGCTCTTAGGTATAAAGTACCAAGTATAATCATTAGGAAGAGCACCTCCCTCTTTATCTCCAAGGCATTGAGACACATAATTAGTGCAATTACCACCAGAGCCTGTAAAGTTAAAATACTTTTTGTTATATTTATCAGGATTTTTACTAGCCCATGTTACACCACAATATTTATTTGCATAGTTTTTGCATGCATCTCTCTTAAATTTCTTATTAGTAGGTGCTTTAACATCATCTCTCTTAAAATTTATATTATAGGCAGATTGTTTTGTTAGGGGGATTTCCTTTTCTTTTAAAGTAAAAGAATATTTTTTTAGACCATCTTCAAAGCAATCTAAGTAATAATCTTTTGTTATTTTATAAGAATTATCAGCTTTTTTTAAGCCAATAGTATGGAATAAAGATACTCCAAACTCATTTTTAACATTTGGTTCATCATTATAGACGTATTCAAATTTATATTCTTCATCTATCCTTATATTAAAATGATCAGGACCTCCTTTAATATAGCGAATATTAGGATAAGAAGTGATTGAAGTAAAGGTAATGTTCCGTTCATTTGCCCAATCTCGTAAGTATGCTATTCTTTGAAATTCATGGTGCAAAGAATAGCTGCTAAGGTTAGTATTTAATATAAAGTATTTGTAGAGGTTTTCTACATTTCCTGTAATAAAGGAGGAATTTCGAGTAGAATAAAATTCATCAAAGAAGGCTGAAATAGAGGCCTTTGAGGCCTCTTCATCATCAGGAATTTCTACAGGATCAGTATGGGAACTTAATGTTTTTAAAGATTTGAAGTCAGTACTTGTATTAAAACTATTAGCATAACTGGTAGTTCTGGGATAGTCTTTTGAAATCATAATAAGAGCGCTTGTAATTAAATATAATAAAATAAATGATAAAAAGACTATTCTTAGAGTAATATGCTTTTCTTTAATAAATTTTTTAAAGTCATGAAACCAAAGTGACATGATATTTCCTCCTTTGCCTATGAATAAAAATAGTGTTTGCATTTTTAGCTAATTTTATAACGGAAATAAGTGCCTTATGAAGATGTTCATAGCTATATGTGAAGATTATATAAAATCTATAAATTTTTTAATCAAAAGAAAAAGGAAAAGTCTAATGTTATTAGCAAACTAAGAATTCATTAACATTTGACATGAATTTTTATGTGATATATAATCAAGTTACTGAAGAAGTTAAAACTGAATAAAGAGTTTTGAGAATTCTTCTTACAAACATGGGGGCGTTATGGCTTCGACGGGGGTAAGGTGGGTTTGATAAGCGGGCCGAGGAAAGCATGGTGCCTCGATAATCAAGTATGCATTAAAGATAAACGCAGAAGATAATTTTGCATTAGCAGCTTAATTTAAGCAGCTCATCCGCCCAGGTTGCCTACGACTTGGATAACGGGTGTCATTAAAGTAGGAAACGAAGTCTAGCAAAGCTTTGAGCTAGAGGGGTATTTATGAAGCTAGCAAATTAGTCTCCCGTCTGTAGGGGTTCTAAGGAGCGAATCTTAATATGCAGACTACGCTCGTAGAAAGTCAGACTGGTCTGCTTTCGGACAGGGGTTCGATACCCCTCGCCTCCACCAAATAATCACTGAGATTGTGATACAACGAAAAACCCTTGATTTCAAGGGTTTTCGTTGTTTTTAAGGCCAAAATGTATGGTTGAATTTTAATTTTCTGAGTTAGTTTTTGGGATTTATATAGAGTAAATGCACCAACCTAATGTTTTCAATATTAGGTGGGTGTAGTTTTTAGTAAATAATATTTTTTGTTTATCATTTTCAAGATAATAATATATTGACAACTACAATTTAGCAGAGTAAAATTTGATTGTAACAAATTAAATTTATACAGAACTTTTAATGCTTAAAAAATAAATTTTAGTTGGTATATTTTCATAAAAGTCTGTTATTTATAGTTTTAGGCAGATGTTTATGTAAAAGATGGAGACTTACAAGAAAATAAGATTATGAATGTGAAAAGGAGGATATTATGAAGATTGTCTTAGATACTTTAGTAATTGCAGTAGCGGTTGAACATATTTTTATAATGTTACTTGAGATGTTTTTTATTAAATCATCAGTTGCTAGAAGAACCTTTAATATAGATAGTAAACTTCTTGATAGAAAAGAAGTAGGAGTTATGTTTGCAAATCAAGGATTATATAATGGCTTCTTAGCTGCAGGATTATTTTGGAGTTTTTTTATACCAGAATCAATGTCAACTCAATTAAAATTTTTCTTTTTAGGCTGTGTAATTATTGCTGCCATATATGGAGCAATTACATCTAATAAAAATATTCTTTTAAAGCAAGGTGGTTTAGCCATATTAGCGATGATTATATTAATAATAATTTGAATGGTAAATTTAAAATTTGAGACCGTATTGAAATGTTTAAATAATGGAATTTTATTTATGGAAGTCAGAAATAAGTTGCTCTTATTTTTAAACTAAATTTCACTATATAGAATAATTTAAACTAGGAGAGGATTTATTACGAATAATACAATAGAAACAATAAAAAATCATAAATCAATAATACAATATCTAGATAAAGAGGTTCCAAATGAATTAATCGATGAAATTGTTAAAAGTGCTTAGGCTATGCCTAACTCAATAAATGGACAACAAACATCTGTTATAGTTGTAAGAGATAAAAAGAAGAGAGAAAAATTAACAGAATTAGTTGGTAATCAAGAATATGTGGCAAAAGCTCCAGTATTCTTGTAGGAGATGTAGATGTTGGAATAGCTTTAGGAGCTTCTGTTGTTGCTGCCAAATCTCTTGGACTTGACACAGTACCTATTGGTGGTATAAGAAAAAATCCAGAAGAACTTATAGAAATATTAGGATTGCCTACTTACCTTTGCCTACGGCTTCCTTTGATTATATCGCTAAATTGTATCAAAATTATAGTCGTTAGACAATGAAACCCACGAAAATCTAATTTGGATTTTCGTGGGTTATTTTAATTATAGATTCTGAATTATTAATGATAAATCGACACACAAATAAAGTATAAAACTATAGAAGATTCCAAAGGTAATGTTTCATCTCAATTATAAAATCAACAACTATTTGCATATTGATCGAATAGCTGCTTACTGCATAAAGCAAGAAAGGTTTTATAAAGTTATAGTGTATTCTATATTTACATATATTTATTCTAGCTCAATTCTAGTTATTGAATGAGCAGGGAAGGTATAATTAAAATCTCCTTTTCCTACAAAAACATTACTTTTATTAATAGTGACATTATTGGGTTGTTCTAATGTGTTCATAGAATATATACTTGAACCATTCATCGTTAACACTTTTGCTTTTTTAGCATGAGTATATTTGTCAAAAACTACATTTGTTGTCACATCACTATCTGGGCTTTGGTTAACAACTAATAGATTAACATTTCCATGATTATCTTTTGCAGCAATTGTAGATAATGCACCTACATTTGGAGAACTAGCACCTTTTGCAAGTTCAATTTGAGGATTATTTTTTATTTTTGTGCTAATTTGAGTCATTCCACCTAACTTAGACATCATTTCAATAGATAAACCTGCTGGTGTTGCAACAAAATTGTCGTCTTTTCCATTACTTATAATTGCAGCATTAAATCTTCGAGCTGTCGGTGCATCAGTTTCATCTGGGTTAAATGGGGTATCGTTAAGTAAAAATCTATGTGCAAGTGGAATTCCAATGTTCTGATATTGGATAAGCTCGCTTGCATTCAAAAGACCTTCTGATAAGTTCAAATGGAAAGCTTTATCTCCATCCTTTGGTATATTTCCTTGACCATGACCATATGCTGATGGAATGAGCGGAACATGCTTTCCAGCATAACCATCTATTTCATTTTGCATATTATTTAATTTAGTTTTTTGGAATTCTGGTGCGAGAAATAACTGTTTTGTAAATTCATCTACAGGAAGATTATTTTTCGGAAAACCATCTGTAAGTGGATGGTAGGCAACACCATCATATTGATATGTTGAACCCATTGCCTCAAAAAATCCAGTTTCTCCATCTTGTGCAGCAACCTTAATATTTGGATTAACAGCCTTTAGTGCTTTGTAATAATCAACAAATCCGCCATGAGGTCCTGATTTGTATGTAATTGTAATTTTACTTCCTTTAGCTGGAATTTTACCGTGTATACCATCACCAAATGTAATTTTACCGCTTTTATTTTCAATTGTATAAACCTCATTAATAGGTAAAGCTGTCTTTAAATTATATGTTTGTTTCCATTCAACTCCGTTGACGTAAACTGTTTGGCTTTCAGGTGCAACTGGTGGATAACTTGCATAGAAATCTTGATTTGCTGTTCCTTTGCTAATCGATGAATCAGGTGTTAAATCAGCATAACCAATAGTATCTTGATTCTCAAATAAGGTAGTACCACCAAAAGCATATAATGCTGATTTTATATTTGTAGCATTAGTTGTATGCTCTCCAACTTCAATAGGTTTACCATCGCGCCAATGAGTAGCTACAGTGAGGTCATCCTCGTTTCCAACATCCCACCAATTAAAATCATATGGTTTAGGGTGACCGTTCTTTGCTCTAAGAGCAGCCCAATAACTTGGATCATTAGGATCAGAAGAAGGATGTTCGCTTATTGGTGTTGTCATATAAGCCAAATACTGAGAAGCACTTTGTACATCATCCCTATTTATGTTTAGAATCATTACACCTTTGGCTCCGGTTTTGTCAAGTAAATCACCTATTTCATCAGGACCAAAAGTTGAAGGCTGACCAGGTCCACCATCTCTTGCACGGTTCATAGGTCTCTGATCCATTGGGCCGATAGCACGTTTCCAATCAAAACAAGTTGCACTTATAGTACCACCTCCATATCTTATTGAAGTGATTCCTAACTGTCTTACCATTTTTGTAAATGAGTGATATGCCTTTCCGGTTTTTGGATTTGCAGCACCTTCTCCGTTCTTCGTCCAATTTATTATGGCTCCGAACAGTTCAGGATTTATAACTTTACCTTCCTCAGACACATTTATAGTAATTTGGCTTGAAGGTTGTTGTTCATTCGCATAACTAGTAGTTTGCAATGGAATAATAACTATAAATATGAGAGCTAGCAGCAACGCTTTTACTTTTATCTTTTTCATTGTAATATTCCCCCTTAAATTGATGTATTCTATATAACATTAATTTAAATTTAGCATTGTTCTACTGTTTCGTTAGAAACAAATGAAAATATTAAACTTATATAGCTGTAGATTAATAGTTATATATCTTACTGTTCATTCATTATATATTTATTAAATATTTAGCTAAATCTAGATATATAAAATATTATAGATAATATTTTCCGACAACAATATGCATGAGCATAAATAATAACATATAATATTTTTGCATGTTCACAAAGGCTTATTGTTTTTGTCTATAGAAATATACAATTATGGAGGTTATATGTGAATGTTTATTAATATTATTATAGAAAAGCTAAAAATGTATGCTCCAGAAAGCTACATTAACAATAAAAGTATAACTTTTATCCAATCTGTAAAATATTTAGAAAATACTATTACAGATTTTGTTCCCGATATACTTTATGTGGGAGAGATGTCAAATTTTCCAATTAATCACATTCACTTACATGAAGCTAATTTTTTAATTATATCCAAAGATAAATTGCCTCATTCTATTGCTAAGGAAATAAATTGCAATATAATATTTATTTCTAGCAATAGTATTGTATCAATTTTTAATTCCATTTTAGATATTTTTTCTGAATATCAAAGATTAAGCTATAGCTCCTCAAGAATGTTAGATGCTCTTTTACAAGATAATGGTCTTCAGAATATTGTTAATATTGGTTTTGAACTTATTGGGAACCCTATTTTTGTTAGAAATGCTAATTTGAATATACTTACTTTTACAGAAAATATTGAAGTTGATATTCCTGTATGGGAAAATATTAAATCACGAGGTTATCAAATATATAATAAATTGCACAAGTTTTTAACAAATGAAATATTAAGTTCTGCGATACCTATATACCTAAAATCGCCTAATAGCAGGTTCAATATTAGAGAAAAGACTGGAAATGAAATAACTGAAAATTCTAAGTCTGTGTTATATGTTAATTCTAATAAAAATATTAAGTTTGCTGAATCAAGAATATGGTCAAATATTTATTGTGGAAATAAGTTTTTAGGGCAAGCTGTAATACTTGAAGTATTTAAACCGTTTAAGGAAAGTGATATATCATTGATCAATCAGTTAAGTGCTACACTGTCTATAGAACTTCAGAAACACAAATATTATGAAACAACAAATGCAGACAATAGAGATTTACTAATCTTAGATTTACTAAATGAAAAAATTAAAAATCAAGAAGCCATTAATGAAAATTTAAAATTTGCTAATTGGAATTTAAACGAATGGCTGCGTATTATCAGTATTACTATGGAGCAAGAAAAAATATCATTAATTCAATTTAAGTTTATTCTGAATTTTTTGAAAAAAATTTTTCCAGACTCTGTATGTGTTTTATACGATGGAAATATTGTTATAGTAATTAATTACATTGACGATAAAACATTCCTTGAAAGTTATTCGAAAAAATTAAATACTTTTTTAGATGATCAGAACATATTTTGTGGAATTAGCAGACCATTTTCAAATTTAATTGATATTAGTAAGTATTATAAACAGTCACTTAAATCAATAGAATTAGGAAAACACTTAAATGGTGATAAATTTATTTTTTTCTATGATTCATATATTTTGCAGCATATTTTCTCTTTATGCTCTGGTAATGAATCACTTAAGGAATTTTGTCACCCTTCGCTTTTGGAACTTATTGATTATGATAAAAAGTATAATACAGATTATGTAAATACACTATATTCATACATAATAAATTTTAAAAATCAGACAGAACTTGCTAAATTAATGAATGTACATAGAAATACTTTATATTATAGAATTTCTAAAATAGAAGAAATAATTAATATTAACTTAAATAATATAGATGAATTTGTGAGTATTTACTTATCGTTCAAAATATTGGAATATACTGGTGGAAAAATTTTCAATCATAAATGAAAGGTATAATAGGCAAAAAGATTATTTGGATGTTTCTAGGCTAATGTAATATTAATAACATACATAAATTTAACTGTACGTCAAAGTAATCATACATGTTTTGTAAGTTAAATTATAAGCATGTTGAACTAATAAACAAAGGAGAGTAATTAATTATGAACTACTTTAAAAATTTAAAAATTTCTCAAAAATTGATATCAGCTTTTATTACGGTTGCAATATTAGTTGGTGTTGTTGGGGGGGTTGGATTAAGTAATATGAATAAAATTAACACTAATGCAATAAAAATGCATGATGAAAATTTAAATTCAATACAGTACTTGTATAATTTAAGACTTAATTTTGCTGAAATACGCACGGATGTTATAAGAATATTATTTCAAAGTAAAGGTGGTAATTTAGTTAATGCGGGTAAATCTTTACCTAAAGAGGTTGATTCTTTATTTGATGAAAACAGCAAGATTATGGAAACATATAATAATATACTAACTTCTGATGATGATAAGAAAGCTCTTTCTGAATTGAAGCAAAATCAAGATGTTTATAAAAAAGAGATGGATTCAATATCAAAGCTTATAGAGGAAAATAATTATGATGCTGCTAATGAAAAATTTAAAGGGAATGTTGTTAACGTTAGAAGATTTATAGAATCTACTCTAGATCAATTAATAGATAATAATATTGCTGATGCGGACAACTTTAATACTGCAAATAAATTAACATACAGAAATTCTTCATATATTACAACTGTTTTAGTAATATTAAGTTTTATTGTAGCAATTATACTTGGCTTAGCAATATCGATGCTAATTTCAAAACAGCTCAAAAAAGTTTTGAGTTTTGCTAATGCTCTTGGTGATGGTGATTTAACCCAATCGATAGAAATACAATCTAAAGATGAAATAGGAAATCTTGCAGTTGCTTTAAATAATGCAAAAAGCAATATACATAATTTAATTAGTGAATTAGTTAACAGTATTAGTGAAATTAGTTCTAAAAGTGAAGAACTTTCAGCAAATACAGAAGAGATATATTCTAAAATGGAACTTGTAAATAAATCTACAGAGCAGATATCAAAGGGAACTCAAGATTTAAGTGCTACTACAGAAGAAGTGAATGCTTCAACTGAGGAAGTAACTACGACTACAAATATTCTTTCGAAAAATGCTGCTGATACAATGATTTCTGTAAATGAAATAAAAGAACGTGCTATGGATATAAAGAATACTGCATCTCAAAACATAGAAGAAGGAAATTTGATTTACGAAAAGAATTGCTCTAATATAACACAGGCTATTGAAGATGCAAAGGTTGTTGAACAAGTTAAGATAATGGCGGATTCTATTGCAGATATAGCAGAACAAACTAATTTACTTGCTTTAAATGCCGCAATTGAAGCCGCAAGAGCTGGTGAACAAGGAAAAGGCTTCGCTGTAGTTGCTGATGAAGTTAAACAGTTAGCTGAACAATCATCTCAATCGGTAGAAAATATTAGAAGTATGGTGGCAAAAATTCAAAATTCAGTTGATAATCTTTCGAAAAGTGGACAAGACATTCTTGAGTTTATATCTAATAATGTAAAGCCTAATTACGAGTTTCTAATGAGTACAGGTCTTCAATATGAAAAAGATGCTGAGTTTATGAGTAATATAGTAAATAATTTTGCAGCTTCATCTAAGCAAATTGATGAGGTAATAATGCAAGTGAGCAGTGCAATTGAAAATGTGTCAGGAGTGGCACAGGAATCTGCAGCAGGTTCTGAGGAGATATTAGGAAGTGTTGATGAAATCACTCATGCTATTAATGAAGTTTCAAAATCATCTCAAGTTCAGGCAGAATTTTTACAGAAACTTAATCAAATGATACAAAAATTCAAGATATAATAAAAAATTAGAATAAATGCAAGCGTTAAAGAATTACGTGTGACAGTAAATTAATGTAAATGTAAAATAAACACAATGGGAAAATCTTTTTTTCTGTTGATCGCAACTTTATTATAGAAAGAATTGTTTGAAAGGATATATTAAAAGTAAAAAAATAATCATAGAAAGAAGCGGATATAGATACTGAAACATTATATGTAGATAGTATTCTGTATAACATTAAGTAATTGTGGATTTTGAAGGTCACCATTCGACTCCACCAATGAAACCCATGACAGTGATGTCGTGGGTCTTTTTCTTACGTGTCCATTATGGGTTATAACAGCAGTAGGAACTTGTACTGCTATTATTAAGGTGGCGGAAGCTGATGGAAATAAAACTACTGCTTGTTCTGTCACTGATGTAGAAGAATTTTATATAATATTAACAGAATAAGATATATGAGTTCTATAATGGGAAAAATACTTATAAGTAAGCTCAGTCGATTATTAGTTGACATTAATAAATAATCTATAGTAAAATAAACTTGTATATTGACATATAATGTAATAATGGGTAATAAATGAAACTAATTCAAACTATAGTGTTAGTGAAAAAAGGACAAGCTCATATACAGTTATTGTAGTGATATTAATATTAATTTTAATATATATTCAGTACCTGGCACATGCCTAAGTATTGAAATAACTGTAAATTTATTTGTGGTAATATAGAAACTTTCTTAATTAAGAACGCAAAATAAGCGTTAAATAACTTATTTTTAAATCATAAGTGAGAAATTTATTTAAACTATATGGGGGGGCTTATTATGAAAAAATTATTTTCTAGACATTTGATTTTTACAATGATATTTATTTTTATGATGTCTACAAATGCATTAGCAACAACAGTAAGTGTTGGTGCTGATGGAACAGCAAATTTTACAAATGCTCAGTTCTATGTATTAGGTTCATCGAATGTTACTACATATAACACTTCTTCTGGTACAACAGTATCTGGAGCAATTTATCCTGGTGATCTTTGCAAGGTGTTAGATGCTACAGGAACCTACTGGAAGGTTAGTTATCCAACATCAAAAGGTGCAAAGATAGCTTATGTAAATAAAGCAAATATCCTTAGCAGCACAAGTTATTCTAAAAGAATAAGCATAAGTGCCAATGAAACGGTCTATACTAAATCAGATATGAGTACTAGATTTGGTTCTGTTTATACTACAGATACGATATATATGTTATCTCCTATATCAAATGGTAAGGCGCAGATAATATACAATGTGTCAGGTGGTTATAAAATAGGCTGGATTTATACAACAACAACAACAACAAAAGATATCTTCGAAAAAGAGAGGATTAAATTCCCAAATGGAAAGTATTGGAATCACCCATTTGGAGGAAACAATCCTGATGGATATTCATCAACACCAAGTAGTCATTCAGGGCATAATTATTATGGTACCTGTGGTTGTAACAGTTATGATGGTGCGATACAATGTTATGGATTTGCTTTGAAAGTAGGAGCTGATTTGTACGGGAAATCACCAAGACAATGGACAAGGAGTACGTCAAAGAGTGATGTTTATAACCTAAGACCTGGAGATTATATCAGATTCAAAAATGACAGACATTCTGCTATTGTAACTGGAAGAGATAGTAATTACATATATGTTGTTGAATGTAATGCTGATGGAAGAAATGGAATCAGTTGGAATGGAAAATATAGCATTTCAACTGTGTATAGTACTTTAACTGAAATCCGTAAACATCCTTAGAATAGTAATCCCTAAAGTTATTGAACAAGAATAAAAGGATATTTGGGTTACTAAAAGATGACTTAAGGATTTGATGTTAATCAATAAAGTAATTCTGAAATAGCTAAAGTTAGTATAGTGCTAGCTTTAGCTATTTTACAATAGAAAACTAAAATATATTTATTCTGTAAGTGGCAACATTACAATATGCGAAGTTAATAAAGAAATATTATATTATAAGAATTATTCAAACAATCTATGTGAATTTCAAAGGGCACGCTTCGCCTCCACCAATGAAACCCTCGGCTAAATAAATTAGTCGAGGGTTCTAGTATTAGCTTCTTTACTTATTAAGTACAAACCTTAATGATTTTTAGCAAAATTATGGCCGCATTTCAATGTGAAAATAATTGATATTATAAAGATATTACACAAAGCATAGCCAAAAAAAAGACCTGTAAAAAATCTTTTCAAATTATTACTTTTATAATTAGTTAGTAATTGCATAAAACCATCTAAAATCAGTGGAGTCATTAAAAGTAAGTTGTATATTACATTGGGATGATATAAAGAAAATAGAAAAGGTGAACAAATCATTCCGATTAGCTCACCAGTGCATCTAGCACATATAGGAAATTTCTTGTTTCTAAAATAGAAAGATCTATCTGCTCTACAATGGCAGCCAAAAATAATTGGTAACCATTTATAAAAAAAAACTTTTTCCATTTTATAAACCAGACATAGCTCCAGCAGCTCCAAGCATAAACATAAGTACATAAAATACTATTATACAAATAACTGAAACTAAAGCTCCAATACCAGCTGCTTTTGATGTTCTTGGTTTAGTATCTTTCCAAACTAAAAATAAAACCAGTCCAACAACTGGAACACAACATCCTAATAATCCCCATGCAAAACCACCATTATCTACAACTGTTGGATTTAGATTTGTAGAAACTCCACAATGGATGCATACAGATGCCTTATCATCAATTTCTTTTCCGCAATTCTTACAAAACATTATAATTCCACCCCCTTAACATAGAAATTATATATAAATACTAACTAATTGTCAATATGTTAGAGTTATTGTAAAATTGTATACTTTTTTGGTTAAGTATGTTATATTCTTAAGAAATTACCAATACTCAATTTTAGCTTAATCATAAAAATAATATAAAAATGTATAGGAGTGAAGATGAAATTAATTGTTAAATGAAAGAAGATCAGGGCAGTGGATAACTAGAATTTGATATTTATGAACCTTTTAAGGGTAACTAAATGTGAGGTGAAATAAAATTGAATTTATATGGTCATAAAGTAAATCAGCTGGCTCGGAATTTTACAAAGAAATT
This sequence comes from Clostridium sp. HBUAS56017, assembly GCF_007115085.1. NCBI lineage: Bacteria > Bacillati > Bacillota > Clostridia > Eubacteriales > Clostridiaceae > Clostridium > Clostridium sp. HBUAS56017. The sequence continues at coordinate 16,880 of NZ_SULK01000023.1, forward strand.
AAATGAGAAAATTTCTCTTCTTAGTTTATATTCTTTACAATGGGCTATTATATTATATTTGCATGAAAAAAAGCAATGTATACAAATTCAATTGTGTAAATATCTCGGTGTAGAAGCGCCTACAGTTACTAGGACATTAACTAGGATGGAAGAAATGGGATTAGTAATCCGAAATGAGGGAAAAGATAAGCGTGAAAGACTTATAAAACTAACAGAAAAAGCGTATGAGATGTTTCCTAAATGGCATCAAGCTGCTCAAGATTTAAAAATAGAGGCTATAAGTAACATTGATAGAGATTAACTAGAGATTTTTAATAATATTTTAGAAAAAATGGGAATAAATCTTATGAACTTAAAAACTGCGTATAATACAGCATTAGGTGAGATTCCTCATAATGAGGAAATGCTTGAAATGATGTGACCAGTATTTTTCTCCTTAGAACATGTTAGCTAATTGATTGATCAATACTGCCCAACAAAGGGGAATTTAAGTTTATCTGATGAAGATTTAGCACAACTATTGCTTGTATTAGAAACAATGGCAACATCTATTGAGCAGAAAAAAGCAATAAAACCTAAAAGACTCACTATTATAGAAGAAATATCTCAAATTTGTGAAGAAATTAATTCAGTTCAAGAAGCACTGACTATGAAGAGTGCGTGGTAAAAAAATTAATGATTAAACTTGCAAAAGATGATCAATATTTTGGTAGGAAACGTGCAATGATTCTTTTTAAAAATCCAGAAGATGTACTTATAGCTAAAAGCTTTCTTAAGCCTGTGGTATTTTTTATACAAAAATATAAAAAATATATTGAAATGCAATAACATATAGTGTATTATATAAACATAAACACGTGTTCACACAGTGGAATCTTAGTATGAGTTCTAAAATAAAAATATAAATTATAGTAGTTTAAAATTATTATATTTACTATATGGCGGTAATAATCATGATTTGAACTAGTATTGTGAAAAGAATAGTTATATACAACAAAAAAAATAAATTTTTTTAAACGCTAATAAACGCGCGTTTATTAAACGGAGATTTATGAACATATTATGATATTTAAATAATGAATGTTAATGAAGTTATATGAAGCTTATAAAAGTCATCATATTAAAATCATTAAATTTGAGGAGAGATGTTATGAGAAAATATAATTTAGGAATTGATATAGGAGGAACTTTTATCAAATATGCTTTAGTAGATGAGCACTATAATATTCAAAAAAAGTGGAAGAACAAAACTATCAAATTTCCTAATAAAGATGATTTGTATGATTATATATGCTCTAATGCAGATAATATTGATGAAATCAATGTAATCGGTGTCAGTGCACCGGGACTTATAGATAAAAAATCAAATGTAAAATCATATGCGGCTCCTAATATTACTGTTATGTATGATACAAACATAAATGATGAGATTATGAAAAGAATGGACAAAAGAGTTGTATCAATAAATGATGCGAAAGCAGCAGGATTGTGTGAATTTCAAATTGGAAATGCAAAAGGGAGTGAATCAGCGGCATTTTTAATTATAGGTACAGGAACAGGTGGTTGTGTATGCGATCAAAATGGTGTTATATACGGTAAGGATTCATATGCAGGAGAATTTCATAATATTCCTTTTGTAAACGATAAGACTAAGGAAATTCAAAAAATGGGTGATTATTCATCAATAACGGGGCTAATAAACATATATAATAGCAAAGTTAATGAAAACGATTATCTCAAATATGGACAAGAAGTATGTAAGAAATATTTAGAGGGAGATGAAATAGCAGAAGTTTCAATTGAAGAATGGATAAAAAACATAGTAATTCAATTAGTGGCTATAACTGTTTTTTACAACCCTGAAATTATATGTATAGGCGGTGGAATATCAGAATCAGATTGGTTTATAGATAAAATCAAGAAAGAGTATAAAGATATTTGTACTAAATATTTTGAAGCAGATTTTATTACTACAGAAATTGAACGATGTATGTATAATAATGATGCAAATATACTAGGAGCTATTATAAATGCAAATATAAAATAATAATGGATTTCTTAATATAAAAAGAGCAATAGTCATGATAAAGATTGGAAATAGACAAAATTATAATAGATTATAAATTAAGATTGTAGGGGGATGATTAAGTGATATATGAAAAAGTAGAAAAATTCAAAGATGATTTCTTATGGGGATCAGCATCAGCTGCTTATCAGATTGAAGGTGCATGGAACAAAGATGGAAAAGGTGAAAGTATATGGGATTTATATACGAGAATCCCTGGTACAACTTATAAAGATACAAATGGAAACATAGCAGTAGATCATTATAACAGATATAAAGAAGATGTAGCGTTAATGGCTGAAATGAAGTTAAAGGCCTATAGATTCTCAATTGCTTGGAGCCGTATATATCCTAATGGAAGAGGCGAAATAAATGAAGATGGATTAAAGTTTTATGAAAACTTAATAGATGAATTAATAAAAAATAATATAAAACCAATAATTACATTGTATCATTGGGATCTGCCACAATATTTACAAGATTTATATGGCGGATGGGAATCAAGAGAGATAATTAAGGATTTTGATGAATATTGCATAACACTATTTAAGAGATTTGGTGATAAGGTAAAATACTGGGTAACGCTTAATGAACAAAATGTATTTTTAACATTAGGTTATCTGACAGCATTACACCCACCAGGTGTTAAAGATCATAAAAGAATGCTACAAGCTAACCATATTGCCAATATAGCGAATGCAAAAGTTATTGAATCATTCAGAAATTATGTACCAAATGGAAAAATTGGGCCAAGCTTTGCATTTGGACCTACTTATCCATACAGCTGTAATCCAGAAGATGTTCTGGCAGCAGAAAATGCAGAAGATTTAAATTGTAACTGGTGGCTTGATGTTTATTGCAAAGGTATATATCCAGCATTTGCATTTAAATACTATGAGAGATTAGGAATAGCACCATTAATTGAAGATGGTGATTTAGAACTATTGAAAAGAGCAAAACCAGATTTTATAGGTATAAATTATTATCAGACTGCTACTGTTGCAATGAATCCATTAGATGGAGTTGGTGCAGCTGAAAGCATGAATAATACAGGAAAAAAAGGTACAACAAAAGAAAGTGGAATCCCTGGTGTATATAAAAACGTAAAAAATCAGCATTTAAAAACAACAAATTGGGATTGGGCAATTGATCCTACAGGATTAAGAGTTGGACTTAGAAGATTAACAAGCAGATATAATCTTCCTATATTAATTACTGAAAATGGTCTTGGGGAATTTGATAAGCTGGAGGAAAATGAAGTTGTAAATGATGATTATAGAATAGAGTATCTTAAAGAACATATTAAAGTATGTAAAGAAGCAATCGCAGATGGAGTTAATCTTTTAGGATATTGTACTTGGTCGTTTACAGATTTATTGAGCTGGTTAAATGGATATCAGAAGCGTTATGGATTTGTATATGTAGATAGAGATGAGAATGATGAAAGGGAATTAAAAAGAATTAAAAAGAAAAGTTTCTATTGGTATAAGGATGTTATAAGTACTAATGGAGAAGAATTATAAAGCTTAAGCCAATAATTGAATTTTACATAAACATTAAACAAAAATATTGTTAGGAGTGGTTAATTATGAAAAAAATATTATTAGTATGTTCAGCAGGGATGTCTACAAGTTTGTTAGTAACTAAAATGCAAGCTGCAGCTAAAGAAAAAGGTATTGAAATAGGAATTGAAGCTCTCCCAGTAGCTGAATGCAGTACAGTTATTGATAGTGTAGATATAGTTCTTTTAGGACCACAAGTTCGTTTTCAAAAACCACAAGTTGAAAAACTTGTAAGTGGAAGAATACCAGTAGAAGTAATAGATATGAGAGCGTATGGAACTATGAATGGAAAAGTAATCTTAGAAGATGCACTTACTAAAATTAAATAAAAAGGAGTAAATAACTATGAGTATTGTTGAGAAATTTCAAGGTTTAATTGAAAGAATGTTAGTCCCTCTGTCATCAAAACTAAATTCACAGAGACATATATGCGCAGTGAGAGATGCGTTTATATTATCATTCCCATTAACTATGGCAGGATCTCTTATGGTATTGCTTAATAATGTTTTGTTATCGCCAGATGGATTTATTTTAAAGATATTGAGATTAGATAAGGTTTTTGAGAATATTGGACAATATCAAGCAATATTTAGTCCAGTTTTAAAGGGTTCAGCAGATATATTTGCAATACTAATAGTGTTCTTAATCGCAAGAAACCTTGCGAAACAGCTTAAGGGTGATGATTTATTAACAGGTATGACTGCAATTTCTGTTTACTTTATAATTTATCCAGATTATTTCAATTCAGAAGGTGTAAATTATATCACAACAAAGTATACAGGCGCTCAAGGATTATTCGTAGCTATAATAATTGGATTACTAGTCGGCGAATTGATGTCAAGATTATCACAATCTAAAAAACTAGAAATTAAAATGCCAGAACAAGTACCTCCAGCAGTAGCAAGATCATTTAAAGTATTATTACCTATAATTATAACAACTATGTTATTTTCAATTGTAAACTTTTTCGTTAAGAAAATAGCACCAGGTGGATTACATGAATTAATTTACAGCATTATTCAGACACCATTAACAAAGATGAGTCAAAGTATAGGTTCTGTAATAATATTATCATTCTTATCTCAAGCACTTTGGGTTATGGGTATACATGGACCTAATACTATAGCAGCAATACGTGATACTATGTTCTCAGAAGCTGGCAATGCAAATCTTTCATATGTAGCTCAGCATGCTACTGCATGGGGAGCACCTTACCCAATAACATATAGCGGATTAGCTAGTGCTTTCTCTGAATATGGAGGATCAGGATGTACATTAGGTTTAGTAATATCTATTTTAATATTCAGCAAAGCAAGGGAACAAAAAAGTATAGCAAAACTTTCTTTTGCACCAGGATTATTCAATATTAATGAAATGGTTATATTTGGTTTGCCTATAGTTTTAAATCCAATTTACATAATTCCGTTTATATTAACACCTTTGGTAAATATTTTAATAGGATATATATCTATTATGGTTTTGAAAATAATACCACCAGTAGTATATGGAATTCCATGGACAACACCAGGACCATTAATGCCTTTCTTGGGAACAGGTGGAAACATTATGGCGTTAGTTATAGGCTTTATCTGCCTTGCAGTTAGCGTGTTAATATATGCACCTTTTGTAATTGCAGCAAATAAAGCAGAAGGAATAGAAGATGAAAATGAAAAGGATTATGAAAATAATGGAGAAATAGTAGAATCAATTTAAAATATTTTTAATAAGGTAGGAGAGTTACATATGGAAGGAATTGAATTAATAGCCTTTGAAATAATAAGTAACGTTGGAATGGCTAAATCACTAGCTCTTGAAGCGTTAAGAGATGTACGAGAAGGCAGATATGATGAAGCAGAAAAAAAGATGTCTGAAGCATCAGAGTATCTTGTAAAGGGTCATCATGCACATACATCATTGATACAAAAGGAAGCAGCAGGAGAAAAAGTGGAATTTTCATTAATAATAATGCATGCAGAAGATCAAATGATGGCGGCAGAAACAATCAAATCGTTGGTTGAAGAAATGATAGAAATATTTAAAGAGTTAAAGAAATAAAAAGTAGATATTTAAAGGATGTATCTGATATTTTCTCTGATACATCCTTTAAGTTTTTATAATTATGTAGTTTTTATGATGATGATTAGATGTATTTGTTTTAACATGGTAGTGTACAGTATGCTTATTGGTAAAAGTTATTGAAAAATATATACTAATATTATAATATATAGTATGAACACGGGTTTATAAGTGGAGGTATTAAAAAATTATGAATAGTAGTGACATTGCAAAACTTGCAGGAGTATCACGTAGTACAGTATCTAGAGTTATAAATAATTATTCAAATGTTCCAGAGGAAACAAGAGAAAAGGTCTTGAAAATAATTAAAGAATATGACTATGTGCCACATGCTTCGGCTAGAATGCTTGCAGGAAGTAAAAACAAAGTTATTGGATTATTTATTATAGATATGGTATATAGATCATATGGATTAAAAAGTAGAATTACAAAAAGTCCATATTATTTAGAATTTACTAGTTCGGTAATAGAAACTGCTAGTGAAATGGGATATACAGTTCTTGTTTATATAATACATAATGTACAAGGGTATGAGAAGATTAAAGAATGTTTTTATAATAAAACAATTTCTGGTGGTATATTTATAGGACAAAATGATGATGATAAAGTAATAAAAAAAATAATTGATGGTGGATATAAGGTTGTATTAGTTGATCAGTCAATTAAACCTGATGACGTTTCTTATAAAAGATGTATGATAGTAAATGCTGATAATTATGGTGGTGCATATAATGCTACAAAGTATTTTATAGATCTTAATCATACTGAAATAGTACATATTACAGGTGGAACAGGTAAATTTTCATCAAAGGATAGGATTAGAGGATATAAAAAAGCATTGGAAGAAGCAGGTATACCTATAAATAAAAACTTGATTATAAATAGTGAATTTATTGAAGATGGTGGATATAATGCTGTTAAGAAACTATTTAACAAAAATATCAAGTTTACAGCTATTTTTGCAAGTAATGATAAAATAGCTTTTGGAGCTATAAAGGCAATAAAAGAAGCAGGACTTAGAGTGCCAGAAGATATTTCAGTAATAGGATTTGATGATATTGAAGCATCAAAATATTTTAATCCACCACTTACTTCAATGAAAATGGAGCTAGTACAAATGGCAGAATTAGCAACAAAATCTATTATTACATCAATAGATAATAATGTGGTATTTTCAGCTAATTATGTTATTCCAGTTAAGTTTGTAGAAAGAAAAAGCTGTTATGATAATAATTCAAAATGATTATATGAATTTTTTTAGAACTTATAGTAATATATTCTTGATTATTAATCATAAAAAACACCTTTTAGTGAAAATTTTATTGTTTCAGATAAATTTTACGCTAAATAGGTGTTTTTTTTATGACTTTTTATATGTTTAAATTAAATTTTTTCTTAAAATAGATATTTCTAATTATATAGGAATTTAATAGTTGCAAGTTAAATAAAAATATTATTAAGTATCAATACTAAAATCTCAAATTCAAGATACATCATCAATGCAGAGGGTAATCGCAAAAGAAGAGATAAATAATTTAACTTTTAATGAAAATATTTAAATAGTGTATTGACAATTACAATTAAATTGAATACAATTTAATTGCAACCTACATAAAATTCTTATATAGGTTCCTTAATACTTTTAAAAAGATAAAATTAAGTTTTTTAAAACTTAATTAGTTTACTAATAAAAAATAATAATATATTGGAGGGATAGGTTATGAAAATTTTAGCCTTAGAATTTTATAATAATGGAAGAATGAAGGAAGCGTTTGCTTTAGGAGGATCTCTTGAAAAAGAAAAGATTGATACTACTAAAGAATATCCTGCAAGTTTGCAAAACTATTTGATCGATACAGGGAGTGAAGTTATATTAGTTGATACAGGGCTTCCTGTTGAAACACCTGACTTTGAAGATAAGCCTGATCAAGCACTTTATATGGGAGAAAAGGTTGCAAACTTTACAGAAGCATTAAAAAATATAGGATATGAGCCAAAAGATGTTAATAAAATTATTTTAACTCACAAACACCCTGATCATGCTGGCGAATTAAGATTATTTGAGCATGCACAAATTTATATTTCACGCATTGAAGCTGATGCTATGAAGATAAATGGTGAAAATATAATTAAGGTTGATTTTACTGATGGTAAATATAAAAACTTTGCAGAAAGTCAAATTATAAGCGAAAATATTATAATGTTGCCAGCTTATGGACATACTACTGGTAACTCATTAGTTATTGTTGAAAATAACGACTTAAAATATATGATTCATGGTGACGTAACTTATACTGATGAAGCTTTAAGGAGAAATAAATTATCTGTAGTTTTCGAGGATAAGGACTTGGCACAACAAACATTAGAAAATGTAAGAACTTTTGTTAAAGAAAATGACACTGTTTATTTAGGTACTCATACTCCTGAAGCTTTGGATTCATTACAAAATAATATTATTATGAAACTATAAAAATATAATCTATTTTTTACTTAGTTAAAATATTTTATGGAGGGACTATTTATGAATAATACAATAAATACAATGAAAAATCATAGATCAATAAGACAATATTTAGATAAAGATGTTTCAGATGAATTAATCGATGAAATTGTCAAAAGTGCTCAAGCTATGCCTAACTCAATAAATGGACAACAAACATCTGTTATAGTTGTAAGAGATAAAAAGAAGAGAGAAAAATTAGCAGAACTCGTTGGTAATCAAGAATATGTTGCAAAAGCTCCAGTATTCTTAGTATTTGTGATGGATTTCTATAGAACTTATCTTGCAGGTGAAAAAACTGGTCTTAAGCAAGTAATTCATGAAGATATAGAAGGTATTCTTGCAGGAGGTGTAGATGTTGGAATAGCTTTAGGAGCGTCTGTTGTTGCTGCCGAATCATTTGGACTTGGCACAGTACCTATTGGAGGTATCAGAAAAAATCCAGAAGAAGTTATAGAAATATTAGGATTACCTAAATATACTTTTCCAATGGTAGGTTTAGTTATTGGATATCCAGCCGATGAATCACATAAAAAACCTAGAGTTCCTTTTGATAGCTTTAAGCATAACGAAAGTTATGATATAAAAGCTGTTGAAGATTCAATTAATGTTTATGATGAACAAATGGATGAATATTTAAAGGAAATTGGAAGATCTGAGCAAGAGACAAATTGGAGTACTTTCACTTCAAGAATTTATCAATCAGTTTATTATCCTAAAGTTAAAGAGGCTATTAATAAACAAGGATTAAAAACTAAGTAATTGGTATATAAATTATTTATAATTATGGTGGATTTTAAAGATCATGCTTTGTTTCCATCATGAAACCCACGATAATACAGAGGTGTATTGTTGTGGGTTTTATGTTTTTTAGAGAAAATGAGAGTTAGTTATATTTAGGCTGCAAGTATATTCGAAGAATTATATAATATCTTTAATTCAATATACTAAATTGAATTATTTGCATCCACTGTCTAAGTGAGAATAATATTTAATAGACCAAGACTCAATTTCTTTAATGATTTTAGTAAGGTCTCTTCCTTTTTTAGTAAGATAATATTCAACTTTTGGTGGGATTTCAGGATAAATATGTTTATTTATTAAGTCGTCATTTTCTAATTCTTTAAGCTTTTCATTTAATACCTTTTGACTTATTCCCTTAGTTATTCGTTGAAGCTCTAAGAATCTTTTAGGTTCATCATATAAATGACATAATAAAACTGCCTTCCATTTACCCCTGATAAAATCCATTGCAAAATCTAATAAACATACATAGTGCCTACCATTATAATTTATCATTTGCTTACCTACCTTTAATCTTTTATATTTAATAAAACTTGATTAACCATGCAGTAGAATTACAGTATATACCAAGTAACTTCATAATAACAAATTTCTAAATTAAAATAAACATATATTATTTTTAAGTGAAATTTTACTTTATACTAACATAGATATTGCAATAAATCTTACTTAAAGGTAAGTAATCTAACTAAAAAGTGCGTACTTGTTACCTATATTAGTGAACCATATAATAAACATATGTTTGGAAATAAATTATATGGAGGTATATATATGAAAGTAGTTGTTTTTAATGGAAGTCCTAAAAAGAATGGAAATACTTATGAGGCAATAAAGGCCGTAGTAGCAGAGTTAGAGAAAGAAAATATAGAGGTAGAGATTATTCATGTTGGAAATAAGATAATACGTGGATGTGTTGATTGTGGAGGATGCAGTAGAAACATGAATGAAAGATGTGTTATGCAGAATGATGAGGTTAATGATTGGATTCAAAAGATGAAGGAAGCTGATGGAATTATTCTAGGTTCTCCTGTACATTATTCAGCTATACCAGGAACCATGAAATCATTTTTGGATCGTGCATTTTTAGTTACATCTGTGAATAATGGAATGCTTAGACATAAGGTAGGGGCTAGTGTGGTGGCAGTAAGAAGATCCGGTGGTGTTCCAACATTTGAACAGTTGAATAATTATATCAATTATTCAGAGATGGTAATACCATCATCAAATTATTGGAATGTAGTTCATGGCAGAGAACCAGGGGAAGCAGTACAGGATCACGAAGGGATGCAAATTATGAGTGTTCTAGGAAAGAATATGGCATGGTTATTGAAGGTTATTGATTCTGGTAAAAATAATGTAAAGGAAAATGAAAGAGAAGATAAAATATTTACCAACTTCATAAGATAAGCGTTGAAGGTAAATGTAAATAAACTATGCAATAAAGATCTCTACGGGTGTACAGCAAATTGATTCATGACTGTAAAATGATAGAGTGAAGATCCAGATGAATATTATGGATATGATAGATAGAGTTGATAGAGCATACTTCTCCTCCACTATGAAACCCACAAAGTCCAGTATTCGGATATTGTGGGCTTTTTGTTTTTTCTTAAATTGAAAGAAGTATTGGTTTATCTCATTGAGTATTACAATATTTCCTTTCCTAAAATGAAAACTTTCTTTATATTAATATCATCATCAAATAGTATTAAATCAGCATCATAACCTTCTTTAATTTGCCCTTTATGATCATCTACTTTACAATGTCTAGCTCCGTTGAATGAAGCCATCTTCACGATTTCGTGTAGAGGTAAGTCTGAATTTTTATATACGTTTCTAACTGCCTTATCAATAGTAAGTACAGAACCTGCTAAAGCTCCATTTTCTAAACGGGCTTCATCATTGTTTACTATAACTTTTTGTCCACCTAATGAATATTCTCCATTTGGCATGCAACAAGCCATCATAGCATCAGATATTAACAACACATTGTCAGTCCCCTTTTGCTTATATGCAATTCTTAAAGCTGGATATGAAATATGAATTCCATCAGCAATTGTTTCTGTAGTTATATTGCTGTCAAAAATAGCCCCTACAGCTCCTGGATTTCTATGATTTAAAGGTGTCATTGTATTGTATAAATGAGTTGAATGACTAGCGCCACACTCTATTGCTGCAATCATTTCTTCGTAAGTTGCATTTGTATGACCTAGTGAGCAGATAACTCCGGTATCTGATATGTACTTGATAAGTTCTTTGGCACCATCAATTTCTGGTGATAGGGTTATGGAAACAATAATACCTTCATAATCTTTTACTATGCCCTTATAAGTTGAAATAGACGGGGATAGAATATGTTTAGGATTTTGTGCGCCAATTGCTTTTGGACTTACAAAAGGACCTTCTAAATGAACGCCTAAAACATGTGCTCCTTCAGAACCAATTTTCTTCAGAGTTTTTATAACACCTAATGATTTTCTGATATCTTCTATAGAAACAGTCATAGTAGTAGGGGTAAAGGCAGTTGTTCCATGCTTAACTATTGTTTTAGCAATGGTATTGATTGCTTCACTGGTACCGTCCATTGTATCATAACCACCTGCACCATGAATATGAACATCAATAAAACCAGGTGAAACATATAATCCTTTTGCGTCTAATGTATTTTCATCGTGGTATTTAGCGGGATTTATTTCTTTAATTTTTCCGTTTTCTATAAGAATTGAGCCTTTTTCTATTCTATCTAGATAAATAATATTGCAATTTTCTATTATCATATTATGCTCCTTTAAGTGTAATTTCTTATGTTGTACAACTGGATATTGCCAGTTGTTTATATTAAGTATATATGATTAGTAAAGGAATTTTCAAGTACATATTGACACAAATATAATAATTAATTATAATTTTATTGTAGTGGTAATTACCACTTTAGTATAAATTTCTATAGCTGGTATGGTTAAAGGAATTCCTTTATTAAACAATTCATGTTTTATTTTATATTAAGTAAGGGTATAATAATCATAAACTGCTAGAACTAAAAGAGGTGCATTTATGATTGAAATTGATAAGAAGTTGACAATTCCGTTATATGTTCAGCTAATGAATATTCTTATTGAAAAAATACAAAATGAAATGGAAGAACATGATAAATTGGATTCTGAAAGAGAAATTTGTAAAAAGTATGGGGTTAGTAGGACAACTGTAAGGGAAGCTTTAGATGAGTTAGAAAAGAACAAATATATTTATAAAGTACAAGGAAAAGGAAATTTCATATCTCCTAGAGTAGTAGAACAAGATTTAATAAAAGTTTCGTCCTTTACAGAAGAAATGAAAAAGCATGGAAAAAAACCGACTTCAAAATTGTTAAACTTTGAGATTATTGAAGCCAGTAATGAAATATCTACAAAATTAAAAATAGAAAAAAATGAACTCGTATTTAAGATCTCAAGAATAAGGATTGCAGATGATATCCCGATGATATATGAAACAACATATTTGCCATATGAAAGATTTGAAGAACTAACTAAAGAAATGATTGAAAAATTTTCGCTGTATGAATTGTTAAAGAATACTTTCAATGTAAATATTACATCAGCAGAGGAAGTAATTGAGAGTGTTTTAATAAATAAATTGGAAAGCATTTATTTGAAAATACCTCAAGGACAAGCTGGATTAAAATTTGAAAGAATAGCATATGAGCAAAAGGGAATCATTGAATATACTATAACTATAGCAAGAGGAGACAAGTATAGGTATAGGGTTTGTTTAACTAATTAACAACAAAGGAGAGTATTATAAATGAAGTTACTAGTAGTTAAAGATTATGAGGAAATGAGCTCTGTTGTATCTGAAATATTTAAAGATATAATCACTGAAAAAGCAGATGCTGTTTTAGGGCTTGCAACAGGAAGTACTCCAATTGGATTGTATAAAAAACTTATAGAAATGAATAAAAATAAAGAAATAGATTTTAGTAATATAAAAACAGTAAATTTAGATGAATACGTTGGACTTGGAGAAGAAGATCCTCAAAGTTATCGATATTTTATGAATAAGAATTTGTTTAATCACATAAATATAGATAAAGCCAATACATTTGTTCCAAATGGCTTAGCAGAAGATCTTGAAAAAGAAACTAAAAGTTATGATGAAAAAATAGAGGAATTAGGTGGTATTGATATACAAATTCTCGGAATTGGAAGCAATGGCCACATTGCATTTAATGAACCAGATGATTTTTTGATATCAGAAACACATGTAACTAATTTAGCTAAAAGTACTATCGAAGCAAATTCAAGATTTTTTAAATCAATAAATGAAGTGCCTACTAGGGCTATAACTATGGGAATTGGACAAATAATGAAAGCAAAAAAAGTATTACTGTTAGTAAAGGGAGAAGATAAAACAGAAGTTATAAAGGAATTATTAGATGGAAATATTACAACAAATAATCCTGCAACAATGTTAAAATTACATAAAGATGCAACTATAGTAATAGATGAAACAATGAAAAATAAAATTAAAAAAAGTTAAGAAATATGTTGCATATTGGAGAATAGAATGTTATTATGAAAACGTAGCCATAAGAAAGGAATCTAATAAAGATTCCTGAATATATTATAAAAATAATAATAATATCTAGCGTGTTACTGATTCGATCAGGCATAAGCATAGGTAAATAAAATAATTTAGTATTTGTTTGTTATATTACAAGTTTTGTACAGTCTTACAAGGTATCATCATATTTTTTTTATGATTCAATTTTAGTGTACAAGTAGTGTAATGAGATTTAAACATATATTATTGGGTTTTATTTCTGAATGCTTATGCCTTTTGTTTTTGTAGCAAATAAAAAATAGGAGGTATAAAAATGGTAGGAATTATTCTTGCTAGTCATGGAGACTTTGCTAAAGGCATATTGCAATCTGGAGCAATGATTTTTGGAGAACAAGAAAACGTGAAAGCTGTTACGTTGATGCCTAGTGAAGGACCTGATGATATTAAAGCAAAAATGAAAGATGCAATTTCATCCTTTGACAACCAAGATGAGGTTTTATTTTTAGTTGATCTTTGGGGTGGTACACCATTCAACCAAGCGAATACTCTATTTGAAGAACATAAAGATAAATGGGCAATCGTAGCTGGTTTGAATTTACCAATGCTGATTGAAGCTTATGGTTCACGTCTTTCAATGGAATCTGCACAGGAAATTGCAGCTTTTATTTTAAATTCAGCTAAAGAAGGAGTTAAAGTTAAGCCTGAGGCATTGGAACCAGTAGATACTGGTAAATCTAATGTAGCTTCAGCGGGGCAATCTAATGCAGGTGCACCTGGAACATTTGAATATGTTTTAGCTAGAATCGACTCTCGTTTACTTCATGGTCAAGTAGCAACTGCTTGGACAAAAACTGTAAATCCTACACGAATTATCGTAGTGTCAGATGCGGTGGCTAAAGATGAGCTTCGTAAGAATTTAATCACACAAGCTGCTCCTCCAGGGGTTAAGGCTCATGTTGTACCAGTTGATCATATGATTAAGCTTGCAAAAGATGATCAACATTTTGGTGGACAACGTGCAATGCTTCTTTTTGAAAATCCAAAAGATGTACTTAGAGCAGTAGAAGGTGGAGTTCCTTTGAAAACGGTTAATGTTGGTTCGATGGCTCACTCTATAGGTAAAGTTCAACCAAACAAAGTTCTTGCTTTCAATCAAGAAGATATTGATACTTTCAATAAGCTTAAACAATCTGGACTTAATTTCGATGTTCGTAAAGTACCAAATGATTCAAAGGGAAATATGAACGAAATACTTAAAAAAGCACAAGAGGAATTAAATAAAATAAAATAATCTAATAATTTAAATAAAAAGGAGGATTAATAATCGTGACTTTAAATATAATTCAAATAATATTAGTCATTATTGTAGCATTTCTAGCTGGTGTAGAAGGTATTTTGGATGAATTCCATTTTCACCAACCAATAATTGCTTGTACGTTAATCGGCTTAGTTACAGGTAACTTAGTTCCATGCTTAATCTTAGGTGGTATGCTTCAAATGATTGCCTTAGGTTGGGCAAATATAGGTGCTGCCGTAGCACCAGATGCAGCATTAGCATCTGTTGCATCTGCAATCATCCTAGTTCTTGGAGGACAAGGTAAAGAAGGAGTTACTTCAGCAATCGCTATTGCTGTTCCTCTAGCAGTTGCAGGGTTATTATTAACTATTATTTGTCGTACTATTGCTACAGCATTTGTACATTTTATGGATTCTGCTGCTAAACAAGGAAATCTAAAAGCTATCGAAATGTGGCAAATCGCTGCTATTTGTATGCAAGGTATACGTATTGCAATTCCAGCAGCATTGATCTTAGCAATTGGCGCTGGTCCTATTAGTTCACTACTTGATTCTATGCCTGCTTGGTTAACAGATGGTTTAGCAATTGGTGGTGGAATGGTTGTAGCTGTTGGTTATGCAATGGTAATCAACATGATGGCTACAAAAGAAGTATGGCCATTCTTTGCAATCGGTTTTGTATTAGCAACTGTTTCACAAATTACACTTATCGGATTAGGTGCAATAGGTGTAGCATTAGCTCTTATTTACTTAGCACTTGGTAAACAAGGTGGCTCAGGCAATGGTGGAGGCTCAAATACAGGAGATCCATTAGGCAATATCATAGATAATTACTAAGAAGGGAGAGGAAACGAAAATGTCAAAAGAATTAAAATTAACAAAAAGAGATCGTATTTCTGTTTGGTTCCGTTCATTTTTCCTTCAAGGTTCTTGGAACTATGAAAGAATGCAAAACGGTGGTTGGGCATTTGCAATGATTCCCGCAATCAAAAAATTATATAAAACTAAAGAAGATAGAGCAGCTGCATTAGAACGTCACTTAGAGTTCTTTAACACTCACCCATATGTAGCTTCACCAATTATTGGTGTAACATTGGCTTTAGAAGAAGAACGTGCAAATGGTGCACCAATCGATGATGTAACTATTCAAGGGGTTAAAGTTGGTATGATGGGACCTTTAGCTGGTATCGGAGATCCAGTTTTCTGGTTTACTGTTAAACCAATTTTAGGGGCATTAGCTGCTTCTCTTGCTATGACTGGTAACATTCTTGGACCACTTATTTATTTCTTTGCTTGGAATGCAATTCGTATGTCATTTATGTGGTATACACAAGAATTTGGTTACAAAGCAGGATCTCGTATTACTGATGATTTATCAGGTGGTTTACTACAAGATATCACAAAAGGAGCATCCATCCTTGGTATGTTCATTTTAGGATCATTGGTTAATAGATGGGTATCAGTTAAATTTGCGCCAGTAGTATCATCCGTTAAATTAAGTGATGGTGCATTCATTGATTGGAGCAAACTTGCTGATGGAGCAGAAGGTGTTAAACAAGCTCTATTACAACAAGGATCTGGTATGTCATTAACTGATACTAAGGTTACAACGCTTCAAAATAACTTGGATTCATTAATTCCTGGACTTGCAGGATTATTAATTACACTTCTTTGTATGTGGTTACTTAAGAAGAAAGTATCTCCAATTGTTATTATTCTTGGGTTATTTGTAATTGGTATTGTATTCCACTTAATCGGTTTAATGTAATATTTTTTACTTAGCCTAGGCTTTTATAGCCTGGGCTTTTTTAACCACTTTTAATGGACTTTGGAATAATTGATAGAAATATATATAGAATATATAATAAAAGTATATAATTAAAAATAAATGTGTGTATAAGTAGAAAAGAGGTAGATTAGATGGTTCAATCACTCAATACAAAGGTGGATCTAACAATTGATGCAACAGCTTTTACTGGCTTTTCAGATTATGGCAAAATTATGATTGGTGACAAAGGCTTTGAATTCTATAATTCTCGTGATATTAGTAAGTTTATACAAATTCCTTGGGAAGAGGTTGACTATGTCATTGCATCCGTATTGTTTAAAGGAAAGTGGATTCCACGATATGCAATCCGAACGAAGAAAAATGGTACATATACTTTTGCTTCTAAAGATGCAAAAAAAGTACTTCGTGCTATTCGAAATTATGTTGACCCAGATCATATGGTTTATTCGTTAAGCTTTTTTGATGTAGTGAAACGAGCGGTGAAATCCATATTTAAGAAGAGTTGATTTAGATGCTTTATATAATTTTATGATTTATAATTAGGCATATACATAAGTTAACATAGTATTAGAAAATAAAATTAATATGTAAAACATAATATATTTTACTTGACAATTTACAGCAATGATTTTATACTTTAATAAAAAATTTAATAATAAAACCTTTTTAGGATGTGGATTTTTCTAGAGAAGTTCTATTTTCGCCACACAATTATCAATGTGATAATTGTGTGGCTTTTTTGTGTTTTAAAGGAGGAGGAATAATTTTGAGAAAATGGCATTATGCATTGGTTGTTTTTTTAGGCGGATGTAGTTATGGAATATTATCAACATTTGTAAAGCTTGCTTATTCAGCAGGTTTTTCATCAACAGAGGTAACAGGAGGACAATATTTTTTTGGAACAGTGCTTATATGGTGTGTTGCTTTATTTACAAAAAAGAAAAAATTATCATTGAAACAAACTTTAAAGCTTGTTTTATCTGGAATTCCATTTGGGTTAACAGGTTTGTTTTATTATCAATCATTAAAAACACTCAATGCTTCATTAGCAATAATTTTTCTATTTCAATTTGTCTGGATTGGTACAATATTTGATTGGATATTTAATAATAAAAAACCTAGTAAACAAAAACTTATGTCCATAGGTATTGTACTGATTGGTTCTGTTTTAGCTGCAAATGTTATTTCACAGAAAGGAGGAAACTTTTCATGGCAGGGAGCAATTTGGGGATTGCTTGCTTCATTCACTTATACAGGTTTTATTTTTCTTAGTAGTTCAGTTGAGAAAGATACACCACCAGTATTAAAAAGTGCACTTATTTCAACAGGTGCTTTAATAGTCATATTTTTGTTGTTTCCACCAAAATTTTTATTAGACTTTTCTGTGCTAAAAGGGTTAACTCAATATGGATTGATACTGGGAATATTTGGGGTTTGTCTTCCGCCACTTTTATTCTCAATTGGAATGCCACATGTTGGGCCAGGACTTGGAACTATACTATCTGCTTCTGAGCTTCCAACGGCTGTGACTATGTCATCATTAGTTTTATCAGAGCACGTGAATTGGATGCAATGGATAGGGGTAATACTTATATTGGTGTCAATTATAGGCTGTAATATAAGAAGTGAAAAAGATGCTAGGGAATCATCTAGTGACGTACAAGAGAGTTGTGTTTAAATTTTAGTTCATTCATAAAGGAAAACAAGGAGATACTAAATGGTACTTTAAAACCTAGTAAGAAAAAGAGTTTTTATTGGTATAAGAACTCTTTTTCTAGCAATGGTAAAGTCAATTTCTTAGTAGCTTTAAATTTAAGCATACATACATGTCCCTTTTAATTTCACAGACCATTAATTAAAGTGGTTTGGTCTTGATAGTTATCTCTTGTAATTATTTTGTCATTAACTAAATATTTATCAGGTATTTTTTTATTAAGTAACAGATTTTCAATGAGTTTTTCAGCAGCAATTTCTCCTACTTCAGTAGCACTTATATATGCAGAGGCTATAAGAGGGGAGTTTTGTTTTTGAAATTCGTCCTTTGCTACATAGCCGCCTACGCCTACAACTACAGCACTTTCTGCAAGGCCCGATTGTTCAAGTGCTTTTATTGCTCCAATTGTACCAGCTTCATTGGCAGACATGACAAACCAATTTTTTATATTTTTATTAGCGTTTATAGTGGAGGCTGCAGAATAAAAACTTTTTTCAGACTGTCCATTATATTCTGATTGAAAAATATTTTCTTTAGGAAAATCAGGAAAGCTTTCTTTGAATGTATTTAATTGTCCTTCAGTTCTAGGTATGCAACTAGAAACTGAATCCATTGTCATAAGTAGAAGGCCTGAGGACTTAGGGTCAGTAAGTTTATTATTATTTTTTAAGTAATCTACCATAAGGTTAGTCATATCTCGACCTATTTGATTAGAATCTATTCCGACGAAAGGAGTAAGATAATTGCCTTTATCATCAGTAAGGGGATCATCACAGGCGATAATAGGAATATTTGCTTTTTTGCATCTATCAACAGTAATTTTACTTAATTTTTGATCAGGAATACATATTAATATACCATCTACTTTTTGAGTAATTAAGTTGTCTAAAGCAGATAAATATACATCAGGGTTCATTTTAGCATCTATGGTAATTACATCTTTTGCACCCATTTCTAAAGCTTTATTTTTAGCAGCTTCACTTTCTTCTTGAAACCAGGTTTCGTCTAAAGTTTTATAAATAACAGCAATAACTAAATCAGATTTTTTATTATCTTCCGTATTAGATATCTTGTTATAAGAAAAAATAAAGGTAGAAAAAATTACAATTACAACTAAAGGTATTTTTTTATTCATGTCAATATAAATTCCTTTCATTAGTTTAGAAATATAAAATTAATTATGATTTTCGAAGGTGGAGTCTCTAAATTGGTTTGGTGTAATACCTGTAACTTTTTTGAAAAGTATACTAAATTGTTGAGGACTACTGAAGCCAAGTTTAGCTGATACTTCGTAAAGTTTGTAATTAGTGGATAATATTATTTCTTTAGATTTTTCTATTCTAGCTTTTAGAATATACTGTGTTACATTTTCACCTGTTTCTTCTTTAAATATCCTACATAAATAAACCTTATGAACATTAATATTTGTAGCTATATCTGTTAGGCTTAGTGAAGGATTATATAAGTTTTTATTTATGTAATTTATACAATCTGATACTTTTTTGCTGTATTTATTTTTGAAAAAATTGTTTGTTTTATAATTAATTATTTTAGTAAAAATTTCAATAAACCAACTTCTCATTTCTTCAATAGTTTCCTTTGTTGATAGGATTTCCATAGGTATATACGAAGTTGAAAAAATATCTTTATATTCTATGGAATACCTGTTACAAGTTTTTATTATCAAATCTAAAAGAGAGGAGTTTATATAATTAAGATAATTAAACTGCATAAATCCTCTTATGTCTTTGTCATATAAATGGGTTAGTTCTAAATTTAAGCTTTCTATATGGTTTTGTTCAATAGCTGCAGAAATAGAATTAATCCTTTTACTTAAAGTATTACTATCTAAGTTTAGACCTTTAACAAAGGTATTATTTAAAATTATAGTTCCATTTCCAAGGAATACCTTCATTTTAGAAAGTTTAAATACTTCATCCCAATACTTTTTTATTCCAAAAGGTTTTTTAAAGGTAGAACTTATACTTATGGTTAAACTAACATTATGTATCAGAGAAATTCTCCTTCGTATTTCTTGTGCTAAAGAATAACATTGATTTATTATGTCAGCTTCACTAGCTGTTGGAGTTAAACGTACGATAGCTGTAAATTCTCCATTTTCACTATAAAAACATTCACCAATATTAAGCTCGTCCATAACTTCATAAAAAGTTTTAATAATTTCTTTAAGAGTTTTTGTACAAAACTCTTCATTGTTTATATACTTAAAAAAGTTATCTATTTGAATGAAAAATAGGGCGAAAAGTTTTCCGTTTAAATTAAGGTTAAGGTTTTCAATAAGACTTAGACCATCATCTTCATTTATATCATTAAATATAAGTTTTCTAAGAGCTACATCCTTGTTTTCTTTAAAAAAATTCAAGAGTTTATGTTCTTTTCTAATTTCAGTTTTTTTGACATTTATATTATCAAGGTCAGTTTTTGTTTTTGCCAATATACCGTATAAATCATTAGGAGATATTAAATCTTTTATTAAATAATCTGTTATTCCCATTTTCATAGCCCTTTGAGCGTAAGTAAAATCTTCATAACAGCTAAGTATTAAAAATTTTTGAGATTTATTTATCTTTTGTATTTCTTCTATTAAATCTAAGCCATCCATAATAGGCATTTGTATGTCTGTAATTATAAGATCAGGGTTTATATTAGAATAGTTGTTAAGCGCTTCTTTACCATTTGAAGCACTAGATACTATTTTAAAATCAGTATCTTCCCAATTTATTATATAGGAAAGAATTTCACGTGCTGGTATTTCATCATCGACAATCATTACCTTGTACATATTGTTATTCTCCTTAAGTAGTATTTCTAATAAATATACGGAATGTTAAATTCTATACAAGTCCCAATTCCACTTTTGCTATATACATTTAAATTATATTCATTTCCAAAATATAGTCTTAGTCTTTCTCTTATGTTATCTAAACTAATACCATTAGAACCTCTATGAGAGGATTTTTCTTTGCTAAATCCAACACCATCATCTATGACTCTTATGGTTATAAACTCTACTTTTGCCAATATGTCTATTCTAATAGTACCAGATGGGCCTTTAGGTACTATTCCATGATAAAGAGAATTTTCAATAAGAGGTTGAAGTATCAGTTTTGGTATTAAACAGTTACTTAATTCTTCAGGTATATTACACACTAATCTAACTATGTCTCCATATCTATATTTTTGTATGTTTAAATAATTTTTCGTGCAGGTTACCTCTTCTTTTAAAGTTATAAGTTTTTTGCTTGTAGATATACTTTGTCTTAAGAGACTGTTAAAGGATTGAATAAGTTCTCTTATCTCTCCTTGATTATTTTTTATGGCTAAATAATTTATTGTATTAAGTGTATTATGTATAAAATGAGGATTTATCTGTGATTGTAATAAATCTAGCTGAGTTTTCACAGATTCTACTTCAAGTTTTTTGTTTTCTTCCTCTTCCTTATATATTTGGTTAATCAAGTCTTTCATATTATAAATCATCTTGTTGAAATTGTTTACAAGATATTTAAGTTCATCCTCAGTGTTAACTTCTAACTTGTCGGGCCATTCACCATTTTCAAATCTATTCATTGCTTTTGTAATAGCATGTATAGGATCTGTTATTTTTTTTGATGTAATATGACTGATAATGATTACAATTATGATACTAAATATACCTATACAATAAATTAGTACTTTAATAGCATTTAGGTTTTTAGTTAGAGAATCTAAAGAAATTAATCCGATTACTCTCCATTCTGGATATGCTTCTATAACACTATTAAATTCAATATATTTTGTATCGTTTACTTTCAAAGTATCATCATTAACTTTTTCTAGCATCGTTTTATCATAATCCATATTTCCTATCTTATATATTAAACTTCCGTTCTTATCAACAATAAAAGTACTATCAAAGACACCAGTACAATAGTCATCTATATTTGTAAATAAACTTTTTTTCTTTATGTTGAGCATAAGGTAGCCTATGAGAAAGTAATTTTCTTTATCTAAATATCTAGAAAAATAAGTTATGGTTGTTTTTTTATCATAATCAGGATCTACATAATTAAATGGAAAAGTATTGGGAGATGAGAATTTGTTTGAATAGTTACTTTCTATAAAATTATCAAACTCCTTATTTCCATAAATTAAATCACTATAAGGATATTGTGAATAAAGAGGATCCATTATTTTTTTATCAGTCGTTAAAGGAATAACGGAAGTTATATAGTTACTCCGTTTGCAATAGTCTGATAGAGAACTCAAAAATTCAGTATTAGTTGTTGAATCAATGTATTTATTTTTGTTAACCTTAGACATAAAATCATAAACAGTCTTATCGTTTTCAATCATATAAGAATCATGCCGTATAAAATCTAAATTTTCATTAAGTGTTTTAGAGATTACAGTTATTTTTTCTGTTGCAACATTATTATATTGCTTAATTATTTCTTTTGAAAATATAGAGCTTATGGATGATGTAATGGCTACTGTAAGGCTAAATATTATTATGGAAAAATATATAGTTATCCTATTTCTTACTCTTTTTATCTTCATTAATTATCACCTTAGGCAATTATAGCACTAAGGTTAAGCGATTTCAAAGTAAAAATGAAGTTTGCATAGGAGAAGTAGTTGTAGGAGTCTATGTGATTTTTCAAATTTAAAATTAAATTAAGTATTAAGTTAATATTTTATAAGAAAAGTTAATAATTAAGATTTTTATAATATAACGATTTCAATATAATATGATTAACGGTTACAGAAAACAATAACATCCTGTAGTTTACGAGGATGTTATTGTTTTATATCCATAGCTTTATTCTAGATAATAAGTAAACGTTATGGTATGTAATAATATTCATTAATTAAAAAGGAGAAAAAACATGTTAACCATTATTTCGTTTTTATTTTGTATTATATTAGTAGCAACAATTACTTATCGTAAGTTAAAAGGACAAAAAAATAACTCGAAGGATTCTTATTTCTTAGGAGGACGTAGTTTAACAGGAGGAGTAATAGGAGCATCTTTACTTCTTACGAATTTAAGTGCATCTAATTTTGTAGGGATGAGTGCTCAGGCATATAGTAGTAATATGAGTGTTATGGGATGGGAAGTCGGTTCCGGGGTTACTCTTGTAATTGTAGCTTTATTCTTACTTCCAAGATATTTGAAGCAAGGTATTACAACTGTACCAGATTTTCTTGAAGAACGTTTTGATTCAGGAGTTAAAAAGATAGTTTCATTATTATTTTTATTAGGATATGTTTCAAATTTACTTCCAATAACTCTTTATTCAGGAGCTATTGCACTAGCACAAATCTTTAACGTACAAGAAATGTTTGGAATAAGCTATACAGCTAGTGTTTGGATTATGGTTTGGGTTATAGGTATAATAGGATTTATTTATGCTATACTTGGAGGCTTAAAAGCAGTTGCAGTATCTGATACATTAAATGGTATAGGACTAGCTATTGGTGGATTAATGGTTCCTGTATTTGGATTAATATATTTGGGGCATGGTAGCTTTTCTACAGGATTATCAAATATGTTAGTGAATAATTCGGATAAGTTCAATGCTATAGGAACATCACATGATCCTATACCTTTTGGAACTATATTTACAGGAATGATTTTAGTTAATCTTTATTACTGGGGAACAGACCAAGCAATTATACAAAGAGCATTAGCTGCTAAAAATTTAGCAGAAGGTCAAAAAGGAATAATCTTTGCAGGGCTTTTAAAAGTATTAACGCCTTTAATAGTTATAATACCTGGAATTATAGCTTTTAATGTATATGGATCAGGAATTGAAAATCCAGATCTTTTATATTCAAAACTAGTAAATGAAGTTTTACCAAAACCTTTAATTGGTTTCTTTGCAGCAGCTATGTTTGGATCAGTATTAAGTGTATTTAATGGGGTCCTAAATAGTGCATCAACTTTATTTGCATTAAATGTATATAGTCCTATATTGGGAAAAGGAAAATCTGATAAAGAAATTATATCAAAAGGTAAGCAGTTTGGTCTTGTTTTAGCCATAATCTCTATGACTATAGCGCCATTTATAATGTATGCACCACAAGGCTTATTTGAGTATTTACAAACAGTAAATGGGTTTTTCAATGTTCCTATATTTACAATAGTCTTTATAGGTTATGTGACAAAAAAAGTTCCAGCAATAGCAGCAAAGGTATCTATAGTATTATTTGTACTAACTTATGGAACACTTCAATTAGTAATAAAACCAGATATACATTATCTTTATCAATTAGCTATTTTATTTGTAATCAGCTGTATAATTATGCTTGTTATTGGTAAAATCAAACCAAGAGATGAAGAATATATATTAAGAGACAATAAAGTTGTAGATATAAAACCATGGAAATATCGTTATGAAGCTTGTGGAGTTGTATTATTCTTAATGGTATCAATGTATATAGTTTGTTCAAAATTAGGATTTGCAAGTGAAAATGGAATAGGAGTTAAAACATTGATACCTATAGCATTAGTTGCAGCAGTATTGTATGCATTGGTAAAGGTTGTGAAGGCATGGAAGTGTAAAAAGGATTCTGATGTGGAGTTAGATTACAAAAACTCAGATGAAGTTTCATGTTAATTTAGATAGTATAGTAGAATATAATTATAATAAGGGGATGTATCAAAAGGTTATCTTGATATATCCCCTAAGTTTTTTATCTTTTTAAAGATGATAGAATTTCGGTAAAATATAGCAAAATTAATTTATACTCTTCTTATATTTTCGTCGACATTATGAAGGTGATATATCGTAACACTGGTAGAAAACGAAATGTATGAAGTATTTATTGGAAGCTGCTATTTTATATTTGTTTAATTCTTGGAAGTAACCTAAAGTATTTAATAATCATATTATATATTGAGTCAAAAGATAAAGTTTGTTTTTACACAAGGAGATGTATATATATGGCAATAAGGCACTATGTTTTACTAGCAACAGATGGTTTTATTTGTTTACCAAATGGACCTGATTTGTGCAGTAATACACCTAATCCATGCACTAGTGCATATGATCCGTGCACTGATCCGCAGTGTCCGTGCTCTGAAGATAGAAAAAAAGTTTATGTTTTTAGTTTTATTGGTGGACTTTATAAGGTTATAGATGAAGGTAATGTACAGTATGAAAACCCTGAACTTAATTGGAAGGATTCTAGAAAATGGCAAGATCTATTCAATTTAAGAGGTACTGGGACAATACCAGCTCCTATGATTTGGGGGGAAGTTGGAGACAGAATTTATATTACACTTATTAATCTAGGTATGAAGTGTAGACCTGATCTTATGGACCCACATACTGTGCATCTTCATGGTGCACATGTAGCAACACAACTAGATGGGTTTCCAGAGGCATCATTTGCAGTACCAATGTGGATGAAGCCCACAGAAGAGCCTCCTAATGCAACCTATTTCTTTGAACCTGAACATCCAGGAACTCAAATGTATCATTGTCATGTAGAGGCTTCTGAGCACGTCCAGATGGGGATGTATGGAGCATTAGTTGTCTATCCTTCAAAGAAAAGTCTAGAAAAAGCAGGTATTACTCAAGATCAAAAGGGAAGATGGTATTTACATCGTGAGCATCAATGTCAGATTCCAACAACTGCTACTAATAGAAACTTTGCCTATAATGATATAAACACCTATTTTGATAAAGAGTATGTAATGTTGTTATCGGATATTGATTCTGTATGGCATGATGCAGTATGGAAACCGGATCCAAATAATCCTTTCAATGCAGTGAATTTTAAACCAGATTATTGGCTTGTCAATGGCCGTGCCTTCCCAGACACATTACTTCCACATCCTCAAACACCGTCCTCAGGAAGTAATTCAAATTTGACACAAATTAATTATGAATCATACGTTCATATATCAACAAATGAAAAGTTCTTATTAAGGATGATTAACCTAGGTTATCAGGTTGTTCCTTGGCACATTCACGGATGGCATTTTACAGTTGTGGGTAAAGATGCTCACCCAAGTCCATTCCTAAAGATTGCTACTAAGTTGAATTATTTAGAACGTAATGACCCAATGGGATATATAGACGATATGGATTATATGGACAATATGGAGCAGATGGATCATGAATTGCAGAACATGGGATTTACAGCTACTATAGGTTCGGGAGAGACTTATGACTTACTATTAATAGCTGAAGATAAGAGACCTGTGTACAGAAAGTATATTGTTAAAGGCGAAGATAGTATTCAAGATAAAATTCCATCACTTTGCTCACAATTAGCTGATATGGAAGTTGCTGATATTCCTACAGAACCAGTTAATTGCCCCAATTATAATACAGTAAACTATATTGATATATGTCAAGGAAATCAAGGTGATGATAAATTTTTCCCACAGTTTTATCCAGCTCATAATCACGATGACTATAAAGTTACAAACAATGGGGTTTACCCAGGAGGTCAGCTAATTTTTATTCAAACTGATGCACCAAAAAATGTCATGAAAATGACGTTACAATAAACAATAAGCAAGATGATTGCTGTAATTAAATTTTAATGTTGATCTTATAAAGTAGGGGGTACCTGTTTAAAGTAGGGCCCCTTGATTAGGCAGGTGGTTTTAGTTGATAATTATACAATGGTTAATGAAGATATGGTATTTACTAACCTATAGATTTAAAAGAGAAAAACTGTATATTATAAAGGCTCAATTAAGTGGGGAGGGGGCTTTCATTGATATTAGGTATAGGATAACTAGACCTGATCGGGTGAAAGGTATAGAGAATATATATTTAGTTGATGAAGAAAGTAAGAAAAAATTTTATCTAATGAAACTTCCTAGGTATGGAGCAATACAAACAAAGCACCGTAAATATCAATATACAGGGATATTACTATTCCAAAATTTTGAGAATACGATAAAATCAGGGTCAAAGATTACATTAGTTTTTGGAAAGTTAGAAGTAAAAGGCATAATAATAAAATAATAAACTATGCAGGTAACCAGATATAAAACCCACTAAAATCTAAATATTAGATTTTAGTGGGTTATTTTTTTTATGTTAAAAAATATTTAAGTTATAATTTCATCCAATTAATCATAAGGACTTTCATTAATTGAATCTTCTGTTCAAAAGGCCATCGCTAAGTACGTAAATAATAGTGAAGTAAATGAAAATGCAAAAAATATGGTTGAAAAATATGAAAAAAGAAGATCTATATTTTGAAGCTGTGGGGAAGGAGTTTTGAGAATGACAATTGCCAGCAAACCTAGTTATATTGAAAATGGATTTAGGAGTTTGCTTGATTGGGTTGTAGAAAAATCGTGAAAGTTAATGTTTCTGAATGCGGCAAACATTAGCTTTATTTTCATTCAGCAAAAACCTACAAAGAAGAGAAGCGAAATAAATAAAAATTAAATCTATATTAAAAAAACTTAAGGTTTATTTTAGAAATATATCCTTTAAGTTCCAT
This sequence comes from Clostridium sp. HBUAS56017, assembly GCF_007115085.1. Lineage (NCBI taxonomy): Bacteria > Bacillati > Bacillota > Clostridia > Eubacteriales > Clostridiaceae > Clostridium > Clostridium sp. HBUAS56017. The sequence goes on from NZ_SULK01000023.1 coordinate 44,726, forward strand.
AATATAAGTGATATTATAAAACAATATAATAATTGAGTGTATTAGCTATACATGAATTGTTAGAAGATAAAAAAAGGGGGAATATTAAAATGAAAAAACGTGTAGTTTCACTTATTTTGGTAGCATTAATAAGTGCATCATCAAAGTCAGTTTTCGCTGTAGATCAAAATTCAATTGGGATATTGGATACAAAGAACCCCAATAATACAATTACACTAGATCTTGCACCTAAAACAATTGACGGACAAAAAATAAAAATACCAGATACAAATGATGTTCAAAAGTTCAGAAGGGAAAATAATAGTCAAGTTAAAAGTGTTGCAGATAATGGTTATGAACAAGCAAAAGCAGTTGCAGAACAAAAAGCTTCAAGCTTAATTTCTCAATATGGAAGTACAAGTGTACAATATGCTTTAGTAGATAATGGGAAAATTGTACTATCTGGTAATGCAGGGGCATATTCAAAAGAAGAAAATAAATTATTAACAGCCGATAATATGTATGGAATTGCTTCTGTTAGTAAAATGTTTGTAACAACAGCAGTAATGAAATTAGTGGATGAAGGTAAAGTTAACCTTGATGCTCCAGTAAACCAATATATTAAAGAGTTTAGGATGGCGGATGATAGATACAAAAAGATTACAGTTAGGATGCTTTTAAATCATTCATCAGGCTTAATGGGTAGTTGTTATTCTAATGCACTTCTTTTTGGAGATAATGATACTTATGCACATGATACCCTTTTAGAACAATTAAAAACACAACGATTAAAGACAGATCCAGGTACTTGCTCAGTATATTGTAATGATGGATTCTCTCTTGCTGAAATTTTAGTAGAACATGTAACAGGAGATAGTTATACAGAATATATAACAAAAAATATTACAAATACTTTAAAAATGAATAATACTAAAACACCTGTCAGTAAATTTGATAGAGATAAATTAGCTAAGACATATTATCCAGAAATAAATAACGCTGTACCCACAGAAAATTTAAATTCCATTGGTGCTGGTGGAGTTTATTCAAGTGCAGAAGATTTATGTAGATTTGCAACAACTTTTACGCAAAATTCAAATAAAATTCTTTCGAACAATTCTTTAAGTGCAATGGAGAATAAGGAATACTTGAAAGGAATTTGGCCAGAAGAAAAAGATAATATACTAGGTTATGGATTAGGCTGGGATAGTGTAAATCTTTATCCTTTCAACCAATATAATATTAAAGCACTATCAAAGGGCGGAGATACTGAGTTTTATCATAGTTATTTAACTGTTTTACCAGAACAAAATATGGCTATAGCAATACTAAGTTCTGGAGGTGGGAGTAACTCAGATGGTGTAATGGCTCAAGAAGTACTTCTTGCTGCTTTAAAGGAAAAAGGTGTAATTAGTGATATAAAACTAGATAAGACTTTTACTCCACCACAAAAAGTAGCTGTTCCTTCAGAGCAAAAAAAATATGAAGGTTTATATGAATTGTCTCAAGGGTTTATTGATGTGAAAATAGATGAATCAGGTTCATTAATATTATCCAATCCTCTAGAACCACAAGGAGCTAAACAAACTTTATATTATACAAAGGATGGAACTTTTGTAACTAGTGATGGATCAACAAATATAAAATTTGTAGAAGAATCAAATGGGGAGACATATCTTGAACAGTTTGGCTACTTAAATCTGTCAGGTTTAGGTCAAACAGTAATTGATGCCTATGTAGCACAAAAGGAAGAGGCTAATAATTTAAATGAAAGAGTTTCTAAAGTATGGGAAAAAAGGTATGGGAAAAAATATTACTTATTAAATGAAAAGTATTCTTCAGTATATTATATTCTTCCACTTGAAGCAGTACAAAGTATCGATGTAAAAGGAATTGAAGGATATTTTGGTATAGATAAAATAGTAGATGAAAATTCAGCAATTTCTACATTAGATGGACCAGGCATGATGTCAAGGGATCAAAATGATTATAAATTTTATATGAAGGACAAGCATGAATATCTAAGTGCAGGAGGTAGAGTTTATGTAGAAGAGGATGCAATGAAAGCTTTACCAACAAAAGATAAGTTCTCTTGTAAAATTGGTAAGGATGGATATGCTAAATGGTATGCTATTGGTGATGAATCAGCTGATAAGAAAATTACTGTAGATATACCTAAAAATGCAGCTTTTGTAGTTTATAATAGTAATGGCAAAGTACTAAACAATTCTTTAATTTCAGGCAGTAATAAGGTTACCTTACCTAAGGATGGTAAAATCGTATTTTTAGGTGGTTCACATGCTAAGTTTACAATAAAATATGAATAAAAATATCCTATACTTATGATGTACAAGCTATTTTTATAATAAGTAGGAGAAACTAGGGAAGAAGTTATATTTCGTAAATAGAAACATGAAATATAGCTTTTTCTTTTTAAATTCATAAATATAGAGAGAATTATGAAAGGAAAATTCCATGAAGATGGAGCTTAAAATTTGACTAGTTTATTTTTTTATAGCATTCATATCAAGTAATAGGAGAAAAATGTTATAATTACAATATATTATTATTTTTAAGGAATAAGTATATATTTATCAAAATATGAGATTGTTTGTAAAGATAATAATTATCTATTTTGTATACGTTATACATAAGAGCTGAAGCTATAGGAGGTATGATTTATGTGTTCACAGAAGCGAAGGGTTTCAAAAATAATTATTATTTTTATCATGTTTTCTATAATATTTGCCTCGGTTAATATATTTAAAAGAAGTCATGAAGAAATTAAGAAAGAAAACAGTGCAAAGAACGAAGAAGGATGGAAGTCGGATACTTCACCAATAACTTTTGATTGGTATGTAAATTATCCATGGTTTACAACTAAGTGGGGAAACAATTCTGTATCTAGCTATGTTACAAGAAAAACTGGTGTAAGTATAAATTTTATAGCTCCTAGTGGAAATGGAACAGAAAAGCTAAATGCCATGATAGACAGAGAAAGCTTACCAGATTTTATTACTATAAATGCTTGGGATGATGAGTATCGAAACATTATAGAAGAAAAATTAGCTTTACCTTTAGAAAAATTGGCAGAAAAATATGATGCTTATTTTTTCAAGGTTACAGATAAACAAAAGTTGGAGTGGTATAGAGAAAATGATGGAGAGGTATATTGTTATCCTAATTTTTCTTTGTCTATAAGAGATACTAAGGATTATAAAGAAGAAAATCCTTCTAATCAAACCTTTTTAGTAAGAAAAGATATATATGAAGCAATAGGAAAACCAGATATGAGAACTCCAGAGGGCTTTTTAAGTGCACTAGAAAAAGCAAAGGAGAAATTCCCTACTGTAAATAATCAGCCACTCATACCCTTAGGATTAGATGAGTTTAATGATTCAGGGAATTTATCTTTAGATAGCATTCTCCCTAATTTTTTAGCAATACCTTTTGAGAAAGAAAGTGAATTTTATGATCGGTTAACTGATCCTGAATATGTAAGATGGTTAAAAACTTTAAGGAAAGCCAATGAACTTGGATTACTTTCAAAAGATATATTTGGGGATAAAAGAGATCAGATGGCAGAAAAGATTGTTAATGGCAGATATTTTGCAATGCTCTATCAAAGAACTGATATGGTTGAACAGCAATTAGAATTGTATAACGCTGATAAAGATAAGATTTACATACCAGTTGATGGACCAGCTAACTCAAAACTTCAAGAGCCTAGATTATCTTCTGATAGCATTTCTGGATGGACTGTAACATTTATATCGAAGGATTGTAAGAATCCTGATAGAGCTATAAAATTTTTAAGTTATCTGATAAGTGAAGAGGGAAACCAGGATTTATATTTAGGGGAAAAGGGTGTTTTGTGGGAAGATGTTGATGGAAAAAAACAATTTAAACCAGAAGCAATGGATTTGTTAAATAGTGATAGAAAAAGCTTTTATGAAAAATATGGAGCAGAAAAAACATATTGGATGCTTATGGACACTAATTTAATAAAGAAATTGGAAGCACCAGAACCAGAACCACTAAAGATATTAAAAGATTGGACTAGAGGAAAAACTTATAATTTTTCTATATACGATCACACAGCTCCATATGGAGATACTGAGGAAGGTATAGCTTATTCTAAAATAAATAGTAAGTGGAAAAATACTTTGAAAAGCCTACTTTTAGCAAATAGTGATGATAAATTCGATAAGATATTTGATGAATTCTTGAATTATAGAGAAAGGGAGGGATATGAAAAAATACAAGCTTATAGACAGAAAAAATTTGAAGAGAACAAGAAAAGACTTAATATAAAGTGAAACTTTTCAGGTGGAGTTTAACTCCAGCTGAATTTAGTTGAACTTATACCCTCAAGGGGCACCAAGTCTAGGAGCGTGCAGACGTTATCTCTCACTTGGGAGTGTTACGGATGCTAGATATCAGATAAATTAAGTAGTTTTAGGATTAGGAGTTTTCAATGAAAAGTTATAATGGATCATTTATAAAAAAGAGCTTAATGAAAAAATTGATAATTGCTTATATATTAGTTATTGCAATTCCCATAATGGTTTTTTCTGTATATTCATTTAGATCCCTTAAAGCAAATGCAAAAAAAGATGAAGTAAATAAGCATAGCTATGAACTTAATCTTGAATACGATACTATTGAAAAAAACATCTATATTATGAGAAATATAATAGATACAGTTATAAATAATAAAGATGTTATAAACTATATTGATCCAGAGAAAAGCATAGACACAAAAGAGCTTATAAGTTTTAATAACATATCATATCGCGGGCTGTTGAACCTACAAAATAATAATCCAAATGTAAAACAAATAAATATATTTGCTAACAGCTTAGATGTTAACGAAATTTGGCCATTGATATATAAAAAAGAGAGAGTTGAGGATAATAATTGGTACAAACAAACTTTAGATAAAGATGGTGCTGCATACTGGAATGTAAATAAATATGATAATGATATTAAAATTTATTCAAAAGCAAGTGAAAAGTCTGGAAACTTGGTTGTTTCACTTAATAAAGAAATTAAATCTGTAAAGAACAAAAATATAGGAATAATAAGAGTAACGATGTTATCTAAAGATTTTTTCCCCAATATGTTTAATGAAGATAAGCTGGGAAGTGGACAAATATTCCTTTTTAATACAAAAAGTTTAGAGTTAAATACAGATGAAAATAATTCTTTTTTACAGAAATTAAATTTTGATAAAAAACAGTTTGGAGAATTTATTAAGGACAAGTTAGGTGATAGTAATGGTGAAATATCATATAAACAAGGAAGGGAAAATTATACTTTATTATATAAAGAATCACCAATAGCAAATAATTATTTAGTATGTGTTATACCTTTAAACAATATTAACCAAAGTATAGCAGATTCAAAAAGAACTTTATTATTTCAAAGTTTGTTATTACTAATACTGTTATCCATTATTATATATTTTGTTACAAAAACGATATTAAAGAGATTGTATTTAATTATAAATTCAATTAAGGAAGTAAGAACAGGAAATTTATCTGCTAACATACCTGTATATGGTAAAGATGAAATAGGTATATTAGCTTATAATTTTCGAGAAATGATGAAAACAATAGACGAATTAATAAAAGAAAATATTAAAAAAGAGATTGTAGGGAAAGAAACAGAGTTAAAAGCATTAAAGAGTCAAATAGATGCACATTTTCTATTTAATACTCTTGAAAATATAAGAGTAATGGCCTTAATTGAAGAAAACTATGTAGTGGCTGATTCTTTGGTTTCTTTAGGAGATATGATGAGGTATAACATAAAATGGGAAGATGATTTTGTGTCATTAAATGAAGAATTAAACTATATTAAGAAGTATATTTCATTAATGACTTTGAGATATGAGTATGATATAAATTTACATATTAATGTAGACAAGCAGTTTTTAGATTTAAAAATTCTAAAATTAATTATTCAGCCTCTAGTGGAAAATTCAGTTAAGCATGGACTTTCAGAAAAACTAAGAAGTGAAGAGGGAAATATTAATATATTTATGGAATCAGATGAAACTTATTTATATTTAAATGTAATGGATGATGGAAAAGGGATGAATAGAGCAGCGATAGAAGCTTTGAAAAATCATATTAATGGGAATATAGATAAAAGATTTGGGCTAGGTATTAAAAATGTAAATGACAGAATTAAACTTTTTTATGGCAAAAGCAGTGGCCTTGATATTCAATCAGAGCAAGGAAGTTATACAAGATTTACAATTAGTTTATATAAGCAGAAAGGTTTTACTTAAAAGGAGGGATTCGTTTGTACTCAGTAATGATTGTAGATGATGAGCCAATTATTAGAATGGGATTGGAGAAAACTGTTAAATGGGAAGAGTATGGATTTAAGGTTGAATGTGTATGTACTGACGGAGAAGAGGCTTTAGAGCAGCTTAAAAGGCAAAAAATTCATTTTATAATTACAGATATCAAAATGCATAAGCTTAGCGGAATAGAATTATTAAGAAATCTAAGGAACATGGAGCTTGATACTGTTGTGGTACTTTTAAGTGGATATGATGAATTTTCATATGCCCAGGAAGGTCTTAGACTTGGAGCTTTTGATTATATACTAAAGCCTTTAGATCGTGAAAAACTAGAAAATGTATTAGTTGCTGTGCATAAAAAATTAGTTGAAAGTGATAAGAAGAATTATGAATTCAACATTAATAAAACAATATCTAAAGAGAAGGTTTTGTACGACTTATTAAGAGGTAAAAACTTAATGGAGATGGATGAATATATTTTAAAATATAACCTTCCTATTATTAAAAATAAGGTACAAGTGGCCATTGTTGAAATAAATGATATTGTTATTAATAGTGAAGAATTAATTGGAAATGATAAAGGAGACTATTTAGAGAAGAGTGTTGTATGTATTATTGAAAAAGAGTTGAAAAATAATGGTGTTATACACTTTTCAATAATAGATGGTGAATTGGGAATGAAATTTATTATTGCACAAGCAGAAAATATTGAATCAACAGATTTTGATCATATATTTTCAGATGCATTGAGAAGTATTCTTAAAACAAGTAATGAGAAATTTGAAATAGAAATAAACATAGGCATTGGAAAAGTATATAATCATATATATTCCTTATACAAAAGTTACTTAAATGCAAAGGAAGCATTGAATTACAAATATATTTTAGGAACTAATAAACTTATCCATTTTAATGAACTAAATCAGGGATATAATGTAGTTCAGAAGGCACGTGAGTATGTGCTTAATCATGTAGAAGAGGAAATTACTTTAACATCTATTTCAAATCATTTGAATATAAGTAAAAACTATTTTTGTTCTGTATTTAAGCAGCAAACTGGAGAGAACTTTTTAGAATATTTGACTAAGGCTAAAATGGATAGAGCAAAAATTTTGTTGAAAAGATATGATTATAAAGTATATGAGATTAGTGATATATTAGGTTATAAAGAAACAGCATACTTTAGCAAACTTTTTAAAAAGCATACAGGATATACACCTGCAAAATATAAGAAAAATAGTAAGAATTTCCTATAAAATAGTAAATTTGTGCTATTTTTATTGGTAAATGATTACAATATAATGAAGATGACATAGATAATAAAGAGTAGTTAGTTTAGGCTAAAGCTTTCTATATCAGAATTCCATCTCCATTACTGAATAAATGCTTTACGATAGGAATCTAATACTCTTTAGGCAAGTAGTAAATATTATTAAGTACTAAATATGACCTTAACCATTCTTGTAAATTGGGTAAGGTCATATTTATTTGTAAGGATATATGATTATATATAGTAATTTGTTCCTATAAAATAGTAAGTTTATGCTATATATTGAAATAAGATGTGGATATATAATAAAGATACATAAGTGGTAGATAAAAGTGACTAATATTTAGTAAAACTATAGGCTTAGTTATGTAATTATCACTTTGTAAACGTTTGTTGAATTTTAAAGCAAATAAAAATTAGGAGGAATAAATATGATAAAGAAAAAATTAAAAACTTTAGCTTGTTCTGTATTAACATTAGGGGTTTTTGCATCAGTAGCATTATTATCTACAAATGCTCATGCAGCAACTACATCTAAGATGGGAGAAGATTTTAGTTATTTCAATACAAGTAATTGGTCAAAGTCAGATGGATGGTCAAACGGTGACATGTTTAATTGTACATGGAGAGCTAGTAATGTTAACTTTTATGGAAATGGGCAAATGGAACTTTCTATAACTAAGGATAATAAAGGTGGATCAGTACCATATGCAGGTGGAGAGTATCGTTCAAATAATAAATACGGTTATGGATTTTATCAGGTAAATATGAAACCTGCAAAGCATACTGGAGTAGTTTCTTCATTCTTTACTTATACAGGTCCTAGTGATAATACTCCATGGGATGAAATAGATATAGAGTTCTTAGGAAAAGACACCACAAAGGTACAATTTAACTATTATACAAATGGTGTAGGAAATCATGAATATCTTTATAATTTAGGTTATGATGCATCAAATTCATTTCATACTTATGCGTTTAATTGGCAACCAAATTATATTGCATGGTATGTTGATGGCAGAGAAGTGCATAAAGCAACTACTAATATTCCAAAACATCCAGGAAAAATTATGATGAATTTATGGCCAGGGATTGGTGTAGATTCTTGGTTAAATCATTTCGATGGAGTAACACCAGTAAAGGCATATTATAATTGGGCGTCTTACAATTAAACTAAATAAACATTATTTTGGAAGATAACAATATGAAAATTGTGGGGGGATAAAATGAATTTGAAAAGAAAAACTAAATCATTTCTTGCATTAAGTGTAATATTAGTATGCTCTTTAGTTCTATGTGGAAATGGACAAAAGGCATCTGCAAGTAGTACTAGGGAGATAAAATATGGAGCTTTTTTTGCTGATCAGCCAACAACACAAGGTATAAAGGATTTTGAAAACTTGCAACAAAAACACCTTGATGTAGTAAATATGTTCATTAATTGGAAAACTAACTTTTCTGATATAAAAGCAAACTTTGATGCGGTATATGGAAATAATTCAAAAATGTCGCTTACATGGGAAGCTTGGGGTATGTCTAACTTAGATATAGCAAATGGACTAAAAGATGAATATATAAGACAAATGGCTCAAGATATTAAAACTTATAATAAAGATATAATTATAAGATTATTTCATGAGTCAAATGGTAATTGGTATGACTGGGCTTTAGGAGACAGTAAAGTAAATACAAATGAAACATTTATAGCTGCATTTAGACATGTTGTAGATATATTTAGAGAAGTAGGAGCTAGTAATGTTAAGTGGGATTTTAATGTTAATGCTTCAAGCGTGGGAAAAGGTGCTAGTTATTTAGGTAATTATCCAGGTGATGATTATGTAGATATTATATCTATGGATGGATATAACTGGGGTACAACTCAAAGCTGGGGTAGCACTTGGCAATCTTTTGATGAAATATTTTCACAAGCTTACAATGCAGTAAAAGTAAAAAATAAACCTATTTCAATATCAGAATTTGCAGCTACAGAAATAGGGGGGGATAAAGCTGAGTGGTATACAGATGCTTTTAATAGTATTAATTCAGATAAATATAGTTTAATTAATACAATTGTTACTTTTAGTATAGATAAAGAAACTGATTGGAGAATAAATTCTAGTGAGGCTGCATTAAAGGCATATATTGCAGGGATACACATGTCTGACTCTGTAAAACCAAGTCAGCCAGAACAATCAGGTAATCTTAAAGTACAAGAGTTTAATAATTCTTTATCAGGTACAGCAAATACACTTAGCCCAAGATTGAAGGTAATAAATACAGGAAATACAGATATTAACTTATCAGATGTAAAAATACGTTATTACTACACTAGTGATAATGAAAAAGAACAAAAGTTTACTTGTGATTGGTCTTCAATAGGCGCTAACAATGTAATTGGAACATTTGTTAAAATGCCTGAAGCTAAATCTGGTGCAGATAATTATTTAGAGATTAGTTTCGGAAATGGAGCTGGTAGCCTTGGAGCAGGTCAAAGTATAGAAATACAATCTAGAATAAACAAAACAGATTGGACTAATTATACACAGGTAGGAGACTATTCATTTAATTCTACAGCATCTACTTATGGTGACTGGAATAAGGTTACAGCATATTTATCAGATAATTTAAATTGGGGAATGGAACCATAATATACTGGTACATCGCCAGATTTAATGTAAATACTATTTTATTATTTAAATAAGTTACAGGTTAATAAAAAATAATCATATATAATATCTAAGAGTAAAGTCAATGTTTCTAAATGAAGAGAACATTGACTTTATTTTTATTCATCAAAGTCAGCTTTCGTTATAGATCAAAATTCAATCGGTAGTTATTTAATACTTTAAAAATGTAATTTCTGGGTTTTAAAAGAGCACTATCATAGCTGATAAAGGGGCTAAATAGGGATTTTTCTAAATTTCTATTGAATTGGATTCAAGTTTAAGAAATCTAATCATGAACAAGTAATGGTTAAATAAAATAAATTATATTGCTATTTAATAAAAATTCATATATAATGATTTTACAAATTAACTGATAATAAATATCATTTACAGTTAATACTAAGTATCGCCATTATTTCTGGTAGAATTCATTGAAAATCCTAAGAGATTTATATTGTTTATAAGAAAAAATAAATGATGCTTAATAAATATTAAAAAAGAATTCTGATGATAAATAGAGAGGGTGATGAAAAGAAATTGAGAAAGTACATAATACACAGATTAATATATGTTATACCTGTTTTATTCGGAATAACATTTTTAACATTTGCGCTCACATATCTTTCGCCAGGTGATCCAGCAGAATTAATGCTTAGTGCTACTGGAAATACACCTTCACAGGAGCTTATACAGCAAGTTAGAGAAGGATTGGGATTAAATAAGCCATTTTTCGTTCAGTATTTGAATTGGCTAGCAAGTGTGTTTAGTGGCGATTTTGGAATTTCCTATAAATATAGTAAGCCGGTATTAGACTTGATATTAGGAGCTTTACCTGCAACCTTTAAGCTTGCGGGATTAACAATGTTAATGACAGTGATTGTAGCACTTCCTCTTGGAATACTATCAGCTCTCTATAGAAATAGGTTATTAGATAACGTAATAAGAGGGATATCGTTTCTTGGAATATCACTTCCAGCACCTTGGATAGCAATAATTTTAATGTACATATTTGCTCTGAAGTTTAAACTGCTTCCAGTGATGGGAAGCACAAATTGGACAAGTATTATATTGCCTTCAGCATCTATGACTATTTTAATGGCTTCCAGATATGTGCGGCAGGTAAGGGTATACATACTTGAAGAGATATCTCAAGATTATGTAATTGGTGCAAGAGCTAGAGGAGTTAGAGATAGATCTGTATTGTTAAGGCATGTTCTAAGGACAACTTTATCACCAATTATAACTCAATTGGGATTATCCTTTGGGGTGCTACTTGGAGGTGCGGTTATTATAGAAACCATATTTTCATGGCCAGGAGTGGGGAAATTAGCTATAGAGGCTATATTTACTAGAGATTATCCACTAATACAAGGCTATGTTGTATGGATGACTATTATTTATATGTTGATTAATATGTTAGTCGATATTTCATATTATATTTTAGATCCACGTATGAGGCTAGAAAAGGGGGCTTAATTTGGAAAGTACAATCTTAGCTATAAGAAAAAATAAATCATTCGTAGTTATTTGTATGTTAGCATTTGCTTTAGTTACAATAGGCATACTTTCACCATATATAGCGCCCCATGATCCTCTTAAAACAGATATGACGAATTCACTTAGGGGGCCAAATGCTATATTTCCACTAGGTACAGATCAATTAGGAAGGGATTTGTTTTCTAGAATTTTGTATGGTGCATTGAATTCTTTAAAAATGACGTTTAGTTTAGTTATAACAGTATTTATAATTGGAACAGCATTAGGAACACTAGCAGGGTATTGGGGAGGAATTGTTGACACAATAGTAATGAGATTTTGTGATATTTTCCTTGCATTTCCTGGGATTATTTTTGCTATTGCAGTTGCAGGAGTACTTGGGCCTAGTTCAATAAATACTGTTATAGCCTTAGCTGTAGTACATTGGCCTAAATATGCACGCTTAAGTCGTGGATTGGCCATGTCTGTAAAAAGAAAAGATTATATTAAAGCTGCAAAAATGGGAGGAGCTAAGGAGTATCAGATAATTTTGAGGTATGTGTTCCCTAATATTATCTCAGCCCTTATTGTAATGGCTACAATGGATATAGGAAGCATGCTACTCGAGATTTCATCCCTTTCATTTTTAGGTCTTGGGGCTCAGCCACCTACTCCAGAATGGGGATATATGATTAATGAAGGTAGAACCTACATACAAACTGCCCCTTGGCTTATGGTATATCCAGGGGTTGCAATGTTCATAACTGTAACTATATTTAATTTACTTGGAGAAATCATCAGAGATATATTAGATCCCAATAAACAATATTAAGGAGAAGATTAGCAAATGAAGAATAAAGTAGCGATTTTAAGTTTAGTAATTATGTTGTTTACCAGCCTTGTTGCTTGTACAAAAAACAATTCTGTAAATAATGAACCAAAAAACATTGTAGTTGGATTAAATCTATATCAAACCAATCTAGATCCTGCTCTTGAGTGGAATGGTTGGTATGTTTCAATGTATGGTATAGGTGAAACTTTAGTGAAGTTTGATAAAAATATGGAGATAGTACCTATGCTTTCTGATTCATGGAAAAAGGTTGATGATTTAACTTGGCAGTTTCATGTTAGAGAAGGTGTTAAGTTTCAAAACGGTAATCCACTTACAGCAAGTGCTGTAAAGTCATCCATGGAAAGAGCATTAAAAGCAAATCCTAGAACACAAGAAATGTTAAATGTTAATTCTATAACAGCAGATGGGCAGGAGCTTACTATAACTACTAAAGCACCCCATACAACACTACTTGGAAATCTTGCAGATCCTATAAATTCAATAATAGATACTAGTGTGGCTGAGGAGACTATAGCTAAAAATCCAGTGGGGACAGGTCCATTTAAAATTAAGTCATATGCTGATGGTGCTGAGGTAGTAGTAGAAAGATTTGAGGATTATTGGGATGGAAAAGCACTAATAAATCAGGCGACTTTCAAGTATATTAAAGACGACAATACACGTTCAATGGCACTACAATCAGGTGAGATAGATGTAGCTAACAATGTGTCAATTAATAATTTATCTCTATTTGAAGATAAGTCTAAATATGCAATAAGTACAACTACTAGTCTTAGAATAGTGATGTCATATTTTAATTTCAAAAACGAATTCCTAAAAGATCCAGCAGTTCGTAAGGCTATTGCTTTAGGAGTAGATAGAGAATCTTATGCAAATACGTTACTAAAGGGTACTGCTGTACCTGCAACTGGACCTTTCCCAGGATCATTGCCTTTTGGAGATAAGAATCTTACAGGATATAAGTATAATAAAGCTGAAGCTACTAAAATATTAAGTGATGCAGGATATAAAGATACTGACGGTGATGGAATAGTAGAAAAAGATGGTAAGAAGTTATCTTTAAGTATTGCTGTATTCCCAACACGTGCAGAGATTCCTGTAATCGGGGAAGCAATGCAAGCGCAGCTTAAAGAAATTGGTATAGATGCTAGCTTAAAATCTTATGAAACAGTAAATCCAGTATTAAAAAGCGGAGAATTTGATCTTTGCTTATACAATGTAAATACAGCAACTACAGGAGATCCTCAGTCATTCTTAGAGTTATATTTTAAAACAGGTGGAAATACAAACTTTGGGAAATACAGCAATGCAAATGTGGATGCCCTAATAGATCAATATAAAAATGAATATGATACTCAAAAAAGATATGATATAGCTACAAAAGTGCAACAGATTCTAATTGATGATAATGCTGGTTTATTCTTAGTTACACCAATGAGTAATAGAGTAAGCAAAAATACAGTTAGTGGAATGGATGTTTATCCAATTGACTTCTATATGTTGGATAATAAAGTAGACTTAAAATGATAAGTGAAAAAATTCTAGATATAAATAATTTATGTATAAACTATGGGAAGCAAGCTTCTATAGTTAAAAATGTAAGCATGTCAATTAAACATAAAGAGATAGTTGGGATAGTAGGTGAAAGCGGAAGTGGAAAGTCAACACTTCTGCGTTCAATACTAGGTATACCCCCTATTGGAAGTAGTATTTCTTCTGGAGATATTATTTTTAAGGATAGAAATCTTCTTGAATATTCTAAGAAAGAGTGGAGAGAGATTCGAGGCAATAGGATAGCAATGATATTTCAAGATGCAGGGAGGTCATTAACGCCTATATTAAAGATTGGAGATCAATTTATTGAAACTATAAGGAGTCACTTTAATATTTCTAAGCTTGATGCACATGATAAAGCTGTTGATATGCTTAGAAAAATGAGGTTGCCTGATGCAGAGCGTATAATGAATTCATATCCTTTTGAGCTTAGTGGTGGGATGAAGCAAAGAGTTGCTATAGCAATGGCAATGACAATGGAACCAGAACTTCTCCTAGCTGATGAGCCTACAAGTTCCCTTGATGTAACTATTCAAGCACAGGTTGTTAGAGAAATGATGGAGCTTAGAGAAAATTTTAATACAAGCATAATAATAGTTACTCATAATATGGGGGTAGCGTCTTATATGTGTGATAAGATTGGAGTAATGCGACAGGGTGAATTAGTTGAGTGGGGGATTAAAGATCAGGTTATAAATAGTCCACGAAGTGAATATGCTAGAAGTCTATTAGCAGCAGTGCCTGAACTAGGAGGATACAATATTGAGGAAAAAGAAAGAAGCAATACTTAAGGTAAAGAATCTTACAAAGAAGTTTAATTTACAAGATGGCAGAACATTAACTGCAGTTGATAATGTAAGTTTTAAATTATTTCCAGGTGAATGTTTAGGGATTGTTGGTGAAAGTGGATGTGGTAAAAGTACTATAGCAAAAATTCTTACTCAATTAGAAACTGTGACTTCAGGTAACATAATTTATAATGGTAAGGATATTACTAATTTAAAGGGCGAAGAGCTTAGACAAAATCGAAAGAAATTCCAGATGGTATTTCAAGACCCTGTTGAGTCATTCAATCCTCGTATGAAAATTGGAGATATTGTAAGTGAACCACTGCTAAACTTTAATCTTATGAATAAACATGAGGCTAAAGCAGAAACAAAAAAATTACTTAAAATGGTTGGCATAACTGAGGATTTTACGAAAAGATATTCTCATCAGCTAAGTGGTGGGCAAAAGCAAAGAGTTGCAATAGCCAGAGCAATATCCCTAAATCCTGAAATTATAATATGTGATGAAGCTACATCTGCTTTAGATGTTTCTATACAGGAACAAGTGATTGAGCTTCTTATGAATTTGCAAAAAGAGAGGAATTTGTCTTATATTTTTATTGGCCATGATTTGGCAGTAGTTAGAAATATAAGTCATAGAATTATAGTAATGTATCTTGGACAAATTGTTGAAGTAATTGATAGTGATAAGCTTGTTACTGATGCTATCCATCCATATACTAAAGCATTATTGGATTCAGTTTTTTCTATTAAAATGGGAAATAATAGTGAGATAGAAGGCATAAAAGGGGAGCCGCCAAGCCCTTTAGATATACAAGCAGGTTGTGTGTTTTGTTCTAGGTGCACAAAATGCATGGATAAATGTTTAAATGAAAAACCGAAGCTAAAAGAAATAGGAAGAAATCATTCTGTTGCTTGTCATTTATACTAAGTATAGAAAAGATTATTTTGACTATTAGATAATGAATTGTCGAATAGAAATAGCACTGCTTATGATATATAAAAGTTATAAGTAGTGCTTTTTATTTTAGTTAGTAGATAAAAAATGCTCATTAACTATAAGTTACAGAAACATAGGAATGATATATGAAGACAGGAGTTGATTTAGCTAAAGATGATTAAATTAGATATAGAAAAAATATTTACAAACAGAAAATATATAATTTTATTAGCAATTTTATGTACGTTTTTGTGGGGAAGTGCATATCCAGCAATTAAACTTGGGTATGACGTATTTGGGATAGGTTCAGATGAGAGCTTTTTAAAATTAATATTCGCAGGATATAGATTTTTAATAGCTGGGATAATTTTAATTGTTATACAGAAGTTAATGGGGAAGAGTATAATGCCTAAATCTATAGGAGATTTCAAAAAGATTACGTTATTAGGGGCTATATATACTTTGATGCAATATGTATTTCTTTATATAGGTATGACTAATACCACAGGGGTAAAGAGCTCTATACTTGGATCTTTAGGTTCGTTTATAAATATTTTTCTTGTTCACTTTATTTATATGGACGACAAGCTATCAAGAAAAAAGATTATAGGTTGTATTATTGGTTTTCTATCAATTATAGTACTTAACTTTGAAATAGGAACAATAGGTAGCTCATTCAACTTAATGGGGGATGGACTTCTAATTTTTTCAGCATTAATGGGATCGATTGGAAGTATATATAATAAAAATTTAGTAAAGACTAACGATGTTTTTGTTATAACAGGGTGGCAACTTATATTGGGGAGTTTAATGCTTATAATAATAGGAAAATCAGCTGGTGGAAATCTACCTATTATATCTGCAGAATCAGGAATATTACTATTATATATGGCACTTATATCATCAGTGGCATTAGTGATATGGTCTACCCTATATAAATATAATAAAGTAGGAAATATAACTATGTATAACTTTTTGACACCTATATTTGGTGCAATATTATCTGCTTTTTTACTTGGAGAGTCAATATTTGAAATTAAAAACTTGGTAGCTTTGACTTTAGCCTGTATTGGTATATGGATTGTTAATCGAAAGTGATGATTAATTTTTTAATTTTTCAGAAAATAGTTTGCTATACATTGCGTTGGCATAATTAAGAAAAGGGATATTACAAGCAATATGAAGCTTGCAATATCCCTTTTTCCTATTACAACAGAGTATTCTATGAAAAATACACTATAAGGATAAATATGAAATCAGTTATTAGGTTATATAATATTGAAATATCAATGCATTGTTGTAAGTATAAAATTTACACTTACTTTTCAGATAATTGTTTATATGCATTAAGTTTATAGCTTACATTTTTATCATAGTCAAATTTAAAATAACATGTGTATATACAATCTAAAACATATAATAAAGATAATCTTGTTGAAAAAGATGAAATTTTATTAAAGTGATTTTCATTTGAACTCAAATACAAGTGATAATTTGCATATTTGGTAATAGGATTTTCATTTGTAGAAGAAATTAAAATAATAGGTATTTTATTTGTTTTTAATATATTAGCTATTTTTTCTATTATTACTCCTCTACCTTAAAAGGAAACTATTATTGCAACATGAGTTTTATCACTGGTTGATGCAGTTAAAAGTTGATGATACTCTTCAATTGGAACATTAATAAAGGTTCCAATTTCCTGCATTTGAAACTTAAAGTTATCTGCAAAATAAATATTTCCAGCAGATGTATAAAAATCAATGTGCTTGGCGTTTTTTAAAACATTAGAAATTAATCTTAATTGTTCAAGATCTATTAAATTTAATGAAGAAACTAGTGTTTGTTCATATAATTCTTTCATTTTAAGTACAATTTGGTTTTGTGTTTCATTTTGGTTAAATGGATAGTTATAATCTATTGAACTATTTTCTTTTAAATACTCATTAATAGATGCAGATACTTGCACTTTCAATTCTGATAGACCTGATAAATCTAGTTTTTGGCATAGTCTATAAATAGTTGAGGTTGAAATAAAGCAAGCTTCACTAATTTCAAGAGCACTCATTTTTACAAAGATTTCAGGATTGTCTTGCATATAGCTAACCAATGTTTTTTCATTTTCAGTTAAGTCGATTAGCTTATTCAATTTGCTAAAAATATTCACAAAGATCACCTCATGAATATTATATAATATTTTATTAAAGTTTAGTGGTGTGTGGTTAAGTATAGTTTAAATATCTATATGAGTTATGTACTCACTTAGCGTATAAGCAATACCATCATCTTCATTAGATAAAGTAACTTCATTAGCAATAGCTTTTAAATCATCTACTGCATTAGCCATGGCTACCCCTATACCAGCATATTTAACCATTGATGCATCATTGTGACCATCTCCAAAAGCAATCATTTCTTCTTTTTTATATCCCATAGGAATTAGTACAGTATCTAACGCTTTAGCCTTATCAATTCCTTTGGCAGTAAATTCAAAGTAGAAATCTGCCGTAAACATACAACTTAAAGTATCTTTAAAAGGTTCCATCATTTCATCATAATGGTTTTGTAAATATTCAGGATCACCTGCAGTTAAGATTTTGTTTAATGGATAGTCAGCAAAGGCTGCTAAATCATCCTTTTCACATAACTTGAATTTGCCACCACGCGATTCGTATTGGATTATGTTAAGAACCGTATCATTATAATGTATCTCATTATTAAAAACATCATTAACGTACATATAGTTACCTTTATCAATCATAGGTTTAACATCAAATTTCTTCATATGTTCAAGTACTGCTTGTCCTTGTTCGATGGTCATAGTTTCATTAAATAGAACTTTGTTAGTTTCACAATCAACAACCTTAGCACCATTAAAAGAAACTAAAAGTCCATGATTTTCATCCATCTTTAATTCTTTAGCAAAATCCATTAATCCAGATGTAGGCCTTCCTGAGGCTAAAATTAAAATAGCTCCACTTTTTTGTGCTCTTATTAAGGCATCTTTAGTTTTTGGGGTAATTACTTTTTTACTATTAGTTAATGTGCCATCTACATCCATAATAATTACTTTTATATTACTCATATATCTTCCTCCTAGCTTTCTTAATTTGATTATACTAATATCGTTTTCGTAAATGAATAGATTAATTAAAAAATGAATAATATCTATCAAAAATAATAAGACTAGTAAATTATAAATGAAAGGAGTTTATCATTTTGTTTTTGTTTTTCCTTAGGTGGATTTACATAGAGCTTTATATAATTTACTATTTACAAATAGAGCTAAAAAAAGGAGGATAAAAGATGAATCAAAAAGAAAGAATGCTAGCAGGATTACCATATAAAGCTTGGTTAGATGGTCTTAGTGAAGAGAGAATGGAAAATAAGTTGAAAATACATGAGTATAATTTACTTTCTCCAGACAAAACAAATAGAATGGAGGAATTAATTAAAGATATATTAGGGAAAACTGGTGATAAAGTTTTTATAGAACAACCATTTCGCTGTGATTATGGTAAGAATATTGAAGTTGGTAATAACTTTTTCGCCAATTATAATTGCACAATACTAGATGTAGGGAAGGTAACAATTGGTGAAAATGTTATGTTTGCACCTAACGTTTCAATTTATACAGCAGGGCATCCAATTCATCCTAAATCAAGAAATTCAGGTTATGAATATGGTGTTGAGGTGGTAATTGGAGACAATGTATGGATAGGAGGAAGTGTTGTCATAAATCCTGGAGTTCATATTGGAAATAATGTTGTTATAGGTTCAGGAAGTGTTGTTACTAAAGACATTCCGGATAATATGATAGCAGTAGGAAATCCATGCAAGGTTGTTCGTGAGATTACAGAAGAAGATCGTAAATATTATTATAAAAATTGTAAATTCGATGTTGATGATTACAGCATTTAACCATGACTTATAAGTTAATAAGTATAATTTAATTATAAAATATTACTGGAATTTAAAGTTTTCAGTAATATTTTATTTTTATGAGATAGTTAAGCGATTTACTAAAAAATTAAGTTGTTTTATTTCTTGACAAAAGAAATAGTAGGGAATAGAATTAAAACAAATTTACAAAAATATGAAAATATGCTATATACTTACGCTGAATATATTTTTGTCTGTAGAGATAGGTAAGATTAATTTTAATGAAGGTGAAAGGAGAAAATACAATGAAGAATCTTAAAGAGTTTAAACTTATTGAATGTCAAGGTACTCCTTATGAAATCGGGCGGCAATGGGGGGAAGGCTGTAAAGACAGTATCCTAAAAATTTCAGAAAATATTTATAATAGCATGACACTTTTTCACAAAGCATCAAAGGAAGATGTTATCATTAGGGCTATGAAGTTTTTTCCTGCGGTTCAAGCATTCGATCCCTATTTAATTGAGATAATGCGTGGTCAGGCTGACGCAACTGGACTTAGTTTTGAAGAAATATTTACTCAGAAATGTTATAATGAGCTCACTTTCTGTTATGACAATATCTCAGGACTTTGCACTTCATTTGCAGTAACAGGAAAGGCAACACAAGATGGGAAAACTATACTGGGACAAAATATAGATTTTCTTCCTGAAGTTCCTATAGATCTATTAAAAATTCATCACGCCAATGGTCTTAAACAATTCATATTAAGTTTTTCAAATTCAAGCGAATTTACATTTTCATCTACTGGATTCGGGATGTGTGCAAACGCTACTATAGGTAAAAATTACGCATTTAATATTCCTGTAGGATGTTACCTCCCAAGAGTTATGAGAGAGAAAAATATTAATGATGCCATAAATATCCTTAAACAAGTTGCTCGTGGCCTTGGTTACTATCATTTAGCTGATAAAAATGGGCATATGTTAGGTATTGAGAGTATTCATAACGACTTTGAACTTATATATCCTGAAAGGGATATAATATTGCATTCTAATCATTATATTACAGAACGATTCAAGGAAGTTGATACTGCACCACAATTGCAGCCAGACAGCTACCATCGTTTAGATAGAATTCTCAATTTAATGAATCAGCATTATGGAGAAATAAATATTGAAATCATTAAGAAAATCTTGGTGGATCATGACAAAAAGCCAAATTCTATATGCAGACACATTGATTCTACTGTTCCAGTATCATCAGCGACACTTGCATCATTTATCATGGTACCTGAAGAAGGGGCTATATATATAGCTGCTGGCAATCCTTGTGAATACGAGTATGTACGATATGAGTTTTAGAATATAGTGATTTTATAGAAGAATTAAGTTATAAAGTAGTGGATTTCAAAGAAAATTTTATTTTTTAGACAAAGAAAGGCAGCTCAAGCTATTTAAAAATAGCTTGAGCTGTTTTTTGAAAAATTACTATTAACAGTTATTATTTATTGAGGTTCTATACCATTAACGTTTATTCCTTTTACATACAGACATATCTTATCATTAGGTGAAAAACCTCTTGAACTTTGTGTGTTTAATGAGTAATCATTAAATCTATTATATACCCTACAGAAATTTAGATTATAAATTCTGCAATGTATTTCAATTTCATCTCCTGGCATAAAGACTGTTCCATCATCATCAAATGAAAGATTTAAAACTGTATTACCAGAGTTGTCCCAAGTAAAATTACCGTTGATATTGCTTCTTATTCCTCTATTATTGATTGAAATGTAATCACAAGAAAATATATTGCATCTTATTCCATCACTTGTAAAGAAGTACTTTAAATTCATATCAGAGAATTTTATTTGTTTATTTGAAATATTTTTTATCTTTATTCTAGGATAAAGAGTATGGGTATATTGTACTTGTTGGTTTGCATCTTGAGATAAAAGTGTAAAGTCATTACTTGTTATTTTTGTATCATCTACAACATCTATTTTAGGCTCTGTTCCGCAAACTTTATGACCTTTGTAGTAAACAGGTATTCTGTCATTTTTTGAATACCATTCAGTGTTTAATGAGTAATCGTTAAATTTATTATATATCTTCCAATTTGGCTCATGAATTCTTCCTTGAATCTCTAATATTGCGCCTGGTTTTAGCTTTCTATTACCTTGGAAAGAAAGAGTTAATGTGCTATTTCCAAAATTATCTCTAACAAAATTACTTCTTACGCTACATGTTATTGGATAACAATTTAAACCAGCCCAATCACATTCAAATATACTTTGTCCATTTCCTTCATTTGTAAAGAAATATTTTAATTGAAGATCTGCTAAGTTTATTTCTTTATTTGATGTATTCCTTACTATTATTCTTGGATAAAGTGTATTACTAAAAGGACATAATTGGAAGGCATCCCTTGAGTATACTTGTATATCTGCATCTGATATTTCCATTACATAGATTTCTTTTTCTATTGTAGTTGTAAGGCCAGCAGCATCAGTAACTGTAATATTTACTTTGTAAGTACCAGGTTTATCAAGAATATAGCTTGTACCCTTTGCAATAACTTTTCCAGTAGCATCATTTGGTGCGAAAACAGTCATCTTTTCAGTAGCTACACCAGAAAGATTGTCATTTGCAATATAAGCAGGTAGTATACTACCAATTGTATATTCATTATCTAGTTTCATTTCTATAGTTGGTGCAGTTTTATCAATTTTTACGTAAGTAGTGTTAGCAATTTCAATATTTCCAGCAGTATCAATAGAGTAGAAGGAAATCTTGTGACTACCTTCTTTAGTTACTGTAAAAGTAGTACCTTCTTGATAATCAGCATCATCAATAGAGTAGAAAGTTTTAGCTACACTGGTAAGTGCATCAGTTGCAGTTAAGTTAACTGTTACATCATCTTTAGACCAGTTAGTAGGTGCATTAGAAGTAGTAACAGGAGCTGTTTTATCAATGTTCACATAAGTAGTATTAGCGGTTTCAGTGTTTCCGGCAACGTCAACAGAGTAGAAGGAGATCTTGTGAGTACCTTCATTAGCTACTGTAAAAGTAGTACCTTCTTGATAATCAGCATCATCAATAGAGTAGAAAGTTTTAGCTACACTGCTAAGTGCATCAGTTGCTGTTAAGTTAACTGTTACGTCACCTTTAGACCAGTCAGCAGGTGCATTAGAAGTAGTAACAGGAGCTACCTTATCAATCTTCACGTAAGTAGTATTAGCAGTTTCAGTGTTTCCAGCAGTATCAATAGAGTAGAAGGAAATCTTGTGAGTACCTTCATTAGCTACTGTAAAAGTAGTACCTTCTTGATAATCAGCATCATCAATAGAGTAGAAAGTTTTAGCTATACTGCTAAGTGTATCAGTTGCAGTTAAGCTTACTGTTACGTCATCTTTAGACCAGTCAGTAGGTGCATTAGAAGTAGTAACAGGAGCTGCTTTATCAATTTTCACATAGGAAGTATTAGCAGTTTCAGTATTTCCAGCAGCATCAACAGAATAGAAGGAAATCTTGTGAGTACCTTCATCAGCTACTGTAAAAGTAGTACCTTCTTGATAATCGGCATTGTCAACTGAATAGAAAGTTTTAGCTACACCGCTAAGTGTATCAGTTGCAATTAAGCTTACTGTTACATCATCTTTAGACCAGTTAGTAGGTGCATTAGAAGTAGTAACAGGAGCTGCTTTATCAATTTTTACATAAGCAGTATTAGCAGTTTCAGTATTTCCAGCAGCATCAACAGAGTAGAAGGAAATCTTGTGAGTACCTTCATTAGCTACTGTAAAAGTA
>NZ_SULK01000024.1:0-67181 GCF_007115085.1 Clostridium sp. HBUAS56017
AAATAAGTTGAATAATTTCTTCAAATTCAAAAAAGGGAGCCGTCTCCGACAAATGATTTTAAATCATTTGGAGACAGCTCCTTTTTTTATAGTTACAAATTTATTTTTGCAATATTTTGAAGTAATACAAAACACATGAAATTCAACTATAATACATAAGTTGATTAGATTGTATTAATATCAAAAAAACGGGATTGTTGACAAATAAAAGAAAAGAATATATGATGAAATTGATTATGAAAGATCAAAATAAAATGGAACAGAGGAGATGTAATGTTATGAAGAAACTTGTAAAAAGATTAAACAAATCTATGCAAAGCGTTGAAGCTTACTGCTCTTGCTCTTGTCAAAGATTAGGTTGTCGTTGTTCTGGTGGTTATGATGCAAGTGCAGGTATTACAGCATCAATGGAAGCAGTTAATCAATCAATAACAGCTCAAACTTCTTCAGGCTTAGCTGCAAATTAAGATTAATCTTAATAAAACATGGACAAACCTTCTTAGTGTAAGGAATTAGACTAAGAAGGTTTGTAATTTAAGGGGGAGATTATGATAAGTGACAAACCATTTATTCATCTTTTTCATATGATAGATAAATATTATATGTATGATGTAAATAGAAATTTAATATTAAAAATTAATAAGAATACATATAAATCTCTTGAAGAGATATTAAATAATAACATAGATCTAAATGATAGTAGATATAAAGCTAAATATGGATCAATTAATGAGATGAAAAAACAAGGATATTTATCGTGCAAAAGATTTGATGAAATTGTTCATCCGTTAGATCCAATGCTTCCATATATTCTAGATAGCAAACTGAACATGATCATTTTACAAGTTACCCAACAGTGTAATTTTAGATGTAAATATTGTGTATATTCTGATGGATATGAAAATAGAAAATATACAAATCAAGTTATGAGTATAGAAACTGCAAAAAGAGGAATTGATTTTTTACTTAAACATTCAGCTAATAGTGAATCAGTACATATCGCCTTTTATGGTGGGGAACCATTATTAAGATTTGATTTTATTAAAGAGTGTATAGAATATGCAAAGGAGCAGTTTGAAGGTAAAAAGCTATTATTTAATATGACTACTAATGGAAGTCTAATTGATGATACAGTTATAGAATATTTAGTAGAGAATAATATGGGGTTAGTAATAAGTTTAGATGGACCTAAAAATATTCATGATAAAAATAGAGTTTTTGCCGGAAACAAGTGTGGTACTTTTGACAAAGTAATAGAAACTTTAGAAATGATAAGAACAAAGTATCCAAGTTATTTTAAGGAAAAAGTATTCTTAAGTGCAGTTATTGATAGTCAGTGCAACTTTGAAGATGTAAATAAGTTTTTTACGAATTGTGACACAGTTAAAGAGATGATTGCATTATCAGCCCTGATAAATGACACATATAGAACAAGTAAAGTTGAAGTAAATGAAGATTTTATAACAAAGTATGGATATGAGACTTTCAAAATATATCTCAATAAATTAAAAAGAATTGATGATAAGAGCATTTCTAATATATTTATGAAATATTCACAACAGAAAGATATGATGTTTAAAAGATTTTCAGAACCAGAAGATGGACTTTTGGATACAGGACATCCAGGCGGACCATGTATTCCAGGCGGTACTAGATTGTTTATGGATGTAAGTGGTAATCTATATCCATGTGAAAAGGTTAGCGAAGCTTCAGAAGTAGCAAAAATAGGACATGTAGATACAGGATTTAATATTGAAAAGGCAAGAAGCTTACTTAATATAGGTAAACTAACTCAAGAGAACTGCAAAAATTGTTGGGCATTTAGGTATTGTGAGTTGTGTGCAGCGGCGGCAGACTCTCTAACAAAGCTTTCACCAGAAAAGAAGCTTGTACGTTGTGAAAGCATAAGAAATGGTATAGAAGGTCTTATGAAAGATTACTGCACATTAAAGGAATTTGGTTACAATCCTCAGAATGATGTTGGAAATGAGATTCCAGTATATGAATGCATATAGAAAGGTGGACAGTGAATTATGAAAGAAAGGACAATAATATATCCTTATAATATCGACTTTTATCCTGTTTTAAGACATTTAAATAGTTTAAAATCACTTGATATAGCTGGTGTAGTGTCCCCTAAAGGTTGGGGGCTTACTGGAAAAGATGCTGGAAGTGTAGGTGGCGGAGAAAATATAGGTATTATGGTGGAAAGTAATTTTAGCAATATGCTTCAATCTTGTGACACTGTATTGTTTATAGAAAGTTATAATAACTTAGATTTTAATAGCTTTGTATATCCTAAGATGGTTGAAGCTATAAGTAAAGGAAAGAATATTATTTCTACATTAAAAATTGAAGATGATATTATTAATAAAATAGAAGAAAAATGTGAAGAAGAGGAGGTGTACTTTAAAAGTTATAATAATCTCAATGAAAATGTAAAGGATATATATATTTATAAAGAAGAAATAAAGGAAATAAGTACACCTATTATATTTGTTCTAGGATTATGTGATAGAACAAATAAATTTGAAATACAATTATCAATTCGGGAAGAATTTATTAGAAAAGGATATAAAGTCAGTCAAGTAGGATCTAAGAATTATTGTGAAATGTTTGGATTTCATTCATTCCCTAATTTTATGTATTCAAAGAAGTTTACTGAGTCTGAAAAGATAAAATTATTTAACGAATATATAAAGCAAATTGAAATAAATGAAAATCCAGATGTAATAGTTATAGGAATTCCTGGAGGAATATCTCCAATTAATAAGTTTGTTACAAATAAGTTTGGTATATTTGCTTATGAGGTATCACAGGCAGTTACTCCGGATGTATCTATATTAAGCTTAATATATAACAGTTATTCTGATAAGGATATTGAGTTTATAAAAAATAGCGTTAAGTATAAGTTGGGATTTGAAATTGATTGTTTAAACATAGGAAATAATGCAATTGATTGGGCAAAGTTAGAGGAAACAAAGTTATTAAATTTCATAACAGTTGATTCTAATAGCGTTGATAAAAAGAAAACATTATTAAAATCTAGATACAATACTATTTATAATATATTAAACTTAAAAGATGCAAAAGAGCTCACAGAATATTTTATTAATATGCTTTCTGCAAGTGAAGATGTTCAGTATGTATAGGAGAGATAATATGATAACAGATTTAACACTAAAAGATGAGAAGCTTAAAAAAATTTTTTGTGATAGATTCAAGATTGAATCAAAGTTTTGGAATGAAGATAATGCTAAGGCACATCTATTATCAAGCACAATTGGACTTGCTCCGAGAGATTTAATATATTTATTATTTGATGTGGAAAAAGAATTTGATATAAAAATTGAGGATAAATATATTGTTAGTGGGGAATTTTGTAGTTTTAATAATATAAAAAATATAATTTTAGAGCAGTTAAATACTGAAGAAAATTAAAAATTAGATTTTGTGAAAGAGATTTATTAATGATTAGCAAAAAGTTAAAATTAGCTATAATTGATGATGGAATAAATATTAATAGATATAGTATAGGAGAACTTGAATATGATGTTGAAGTTACATACAACCTCAAGATAAGGAAAGTTAACTCCATTGATTCATTTGATTCATCTCATGGAACAACATGTGCTGCCATAATAAAAAAAATAGCGCCCAATGCAAATTTGAGTAGTGTAAAGATTATAAATAATGAAACTTATAAATCAACAGCAGCTCAACTTGTTAAGTCAATAGAATGGTGTGTTGATAAAAAAATAGATATTGTTAATCTAAGCTTAGGTACTATAGATTATAGGGATTTTGAACCTATAAGGGAAGTGGTTAATTATGCAACTAAAAATGGATTAATTATAGTTGCTGCAGGTAATAATAATGTTGGTTATACATGTCCAGCATCTTTATCTAATGTTATTGGAGTAAAATGTGATATAAATAGTAAAATTTCACTTGATGAATGTGAATATGCTTATGATTTATATTCTCCTGATGGTATAGAGATAAATGCTCACTCTATAGATGAAATTACTAATTATAAGGGGGAGGTAAAAAAAATATTAAAGTGCAATAGTTTTGCTACTCCTTTTATAACAGCAAGTGTTTATAATATTATGTGCAGGCAAATAAACAATAATATAGTTAATGTTAAAAGAGAATTAATGAAGAGAGCTGTAAATTTCGCTTTAGGAAGAGATAATTATTTTTTTTCTAAAAATATAGATTGGATTGATAAGGCTATACTGTTTTCTGCCAATAAAGAAGATGAAAATATTATATCTAGTTATTGCAATATTGTCGAAAAAGTGAACCTAAAAGGAATTGATATAAAAGATAAGCTAAGGAACTTAATAAGATATATAAAATATAACATTACTATGATGAAAGTGATTGATACAATAATAATATTAATGGAGCATTACAGTATAACAAAATTCCAAGAAGATATATTTAAATTAATAGCTTATCTTAATTGTTATGGAAAAAACCTAATTATCATTGATAATGGGGAAAATGAGTTAGAGTTAAGTAAACTTAAAAATACAATAGGAACAAAAATTTGGCATCAATCTTTATATAAAAACATTAAGCGTAAAATTAGTAACAATAAAAATAGTCCTTTGATAGTTATATATGATTTTGCAGGAAATTTATCAAGCATTGTAGCCATTGGATTGAAAAAATTATTTCAGGCAAATGGGTATTACTGCGTTGCTGGTACAAATGAAGTAAAAGGTATTATATATGGACTGGAATATGTACCGGTCGATAGATTAGGTATGATCACAAATAATATTTACAATGAAGATATATACATATATTGTGTTAATAATTTAAGATGCGAAGTTGATTTGCAGCCAGATGTAACAGTAATTATAGAAAGTGAAAAAAGCATTATTGAACTTGATGTTTCTATTACATTAAATGAAAACATAATTTTTGTTAATGAAAATGTAGATTTAAATAAGTTATATAATGATATATTTAATTTATTCGAAGAATAATGAAGTTAAAAATCAATTGATGAGGTTTTTCACTAATTACAATTTTATAGTATATATTAGGAGAGTATAGGAGAACTTAGTCTGTATAAGATAGGTTCTCTTTTTGTTAGTCATTTTTATTAAGTTAATAAGAATCAAATGGGAATGGTTTTAGAGTATTTAATGAAATTAAATTAAGAAGATTAGAAAAAGTGACATATGATTAAAGAAATAACGAATTAATAATTATAAGTATAAATAATATGGGGAGTGATTGGAATGGGTGAGATATTAATTCAAATAAAAGAAATGTTAGAAGAGGATGAAAATGTAATCTTTCATAAAATACAAAATATATCTATTGATTATGGTAAAAATATTAATAGTAGTGAAATAAATGAAATTAAGGATGTAGACATATATATAAGTGATTTAGCCAATATATATATCTATGTTGAAGGGTCAGATTCTAGTTATTTTTTTAAGCAAGGTAAGGTAGTGAAAAGATTTAAGTATAAGGTTATTGGAGATAATGTTTTTATTGATATAAAAAATCAAAGATTTATACCTAAGAAGAAAATGTTTTTTGTTCCTTATGCTAAGGTAAATATAAATATTAAAATGGATTTAGAGGAATTTGAGAAACTTAATTCTGGACTTAAAGTTTTACTATTTAAGGGAGAAGATGAGGTTGAAGAAGATAGTAAAAAAGAAACAGATTTATTAGTAGGAAATAATCTATATAAGTTATATGGAAATAATAAAGAAGAATCAGCAGCGTTAAAGGGGGTAACCCTAAGGGTTCATGAAGGAGATTTTATATGTATTATGGGACCTTCAGGATCAGGTAAATCGACTCTTATAAATCTTTTATCTACAATAGATGAGCCCACAAGAGGCACTATAAAGTTTAATGGAAAGAATATATTATCTATGGGTGAACGTGAAATAGCAAAGTTTAGATACGAGAACTTAGGGTTTATATTTCAAAATTTTAACCTTATAGACAACCTTACTATAAAAGAAAATATTTCGATTCCAATGCTTTTGGCTTCTAACTCCATGGAAGAAATAGAGTATAAAGTAAATAGGATAGTTGAGAAATTAGACATTAGGGATTTGCTAAATAAATATCCTTATGAGTGTTCTGGTGGGGAAAATCAGAGGGTAGCATGTGCTAGAGCCTTGGTTACTAGTCCCAAGATAATCGTAGCAGATGAGCCTACTGGGAATTTAGATACTAAGAATTCTCATGAACTTTTAACTATGCTGCAAAGACTTAATAGAGAAGGTACAACAATATTGATGGTAACTCATGATAATATGATAGCAAGTTATTCACAAAAACTATTATTTATTAGAGATGGTAGAGTGGATAAGATACTCAAGAGAGAAGATTTATCACAAAAAGAATACTTTCATAAAATAATTGATATTACTTCTAAAGAATCGCAAAACTTAATTGATATTTTATAGGAGGAGTAGATATGGGAGTTTTAAGATATATAAAGATGACATTTATAGATGATATAAAAAAAAGCGTACTATATATTGCAGTAATGGTGTTCTCGATAATTATAATTTTTAATACATTCAATATAATTTTTAATGAACAAATAGTTGCATATAGAAGTAAGGAATACATGGACATGTCTAAGTTAGTGTTTATTATTTTAGCAGTATCTATTATGTTTATTGCATTTGCTAACTCATATTACTTAGAAGATAAGTTTAAAGAATATGCTGTTATTACTCTTTCAGGGAGGTCAGTTGGGGAAATTTGTATTATTGTAGTTATTAGAAACTTTATAGTTACTGCTATTTCTATAGTTATAGGGTGCTTGTTAGGAGCAATAACTAGCGTTTTTGTTTTAAATGGAATTTCTAAACTAGTAGGGGTAAATATTAATGGTAACTATATTTCAGTGGAAGCGTTAATATTAACAACCGTAATCATATTTACAGAACTGGAATCAGTGTTTCTTATCAACACTGGATCAATATATAAAAAGAGTATAAATGAATTAGTAAATAGAAAAAAGAGAGCATATATTCCAGACAATAGAAGGGTAAAAATTAATCCTATTATATATATAATAATTTATTTATTACCATTGGCAGTAGCAGTAATACCTACATCTCCAGAAGAAAGAATTAAAAATATAAGTTTTGCTATTATTATTGGGATTTTTGGAATTCAGGGCATTATAAGATATGTAATACCAGGGGTCATAAATAATTATAGGAATGGTAAAAAGATAGCAGATAAGTGCAAGCTAATAATAGCAAGCAATTTATTTTTCTCAATACAAAAGTCTATTGTTTTAACGTTATTTTTGGTGGTTTCAAGTGTTTTAACAATATCTACAGCAGGACAGTATAGGATGGGCACCGTAGTTAATACTATGTCACTTGCTTGCTATATTCTGATAATTGGTATTATGAGCATTACAGTAGTTTATAAGTTTCTAATTGAAGCAAAATCCAGGAAGGAAAATTTTGAGCAATTAAAATTACTTGGATATACAAAACGTGAGATAAAGAAAATAATACAAACAGAGGTAGTAGTGTATTATGCAATAATTATATTATTAGCGCTTTTATATATTTTAATAGTAGCGTTAGGCAGTGCTATGGCAGGTTTAATGAGTATTAAATTGGCAATAGTTGTGGTAATGGAATATATAATTATATTTTTGACAACTGCAATGGTATCGCTTGGTGAATATAAAAAAATTGCATTGCTTAATTAAAAAT
This sequence comes from Clostridium sp. HBUAS56017, assembly GCF_007115085.1. Lineage (NCBI taxonomy): Bacteria > Bacillati > Bacillota > Clostridia > Eubacteriales > Clostridiaceae > Clostridium > Clostridium sp. HBUAS56017. Next base: position 7,740 of record NZ_SULK01000024.1, read on the forward strand.
AATTATTAATTAGTATTTACTTTTTGGAGATAAGGAATATAATATAGTTATAAAGATTGTTAAAAGATAAACAATGAGAAGTGGAAGTATTTCTCAGTATGGAGGTATTAGTATGAAAATAATAATAGTTGGATGTACACATGCAGGAACTGCAACTGTAGTTAACTTGAAAGAACTTTATCCAGAGAGTGAAATTACCATATATGAAAAGAATGATAATATATCATTTTTATCCTGTGGAATTGCATTAAATGTAGGAAGGGTAGTTAAAGATACTAAGAGTCTTTTTTATAATTCACCTGAAAGCCTTGCAAAATTAGGTGTTATTACAAATATGAAACATGAAGTTCTAGATATTAATTTTGATGATAAGAAGATAAGTGTAAAAAATTTAGTTACAAATAAGGTTTTTGAAGATAGCTATGATAAACTTGTTCTTACTTTAGGATCTTGGCCAATAGTGCCTAAATTTGAAGGTGGGGATTTAGAAAACATAGTATTATGTAAAAATCATGATCATGCTATAAATATAATAGAGAAGTCTGATAATGCTAAAAATGTAGTGGTGATAGGCGCTGGATATATTGGCGTTGAACTAGTAGAAGCATTTGAATCTCAAGGTAAAAAAGTAACTTTAATTGATGCAGAAAATAGGATAATGGCTAAATATTTAGATAAGGAATTTACAGATGTAGCAGAAAATGAATTTAGAGGTAGGGGAGTGAACCTAGTTTTAGGAGAGAAAGTTCAAAAATTTAAAGGTGAAGATGGTAAGGTAACAGAAGTTGTAACTGAAAAAGGTTCTTATAAAGGTGATTTAGTAGTTCTATGTATTGGGTTTGCTCCAAATACTAAACTTGTAAAAGATAAGTTAGAAACATTACCTAATGGAGCTATAATAATAGATGAATATATGAGGACAAGTAGGGAAGATGTATATGCCGCTGGAGATTGTTGTGTTGTTAAGTTTAATCCAGCAAAAGATACAAGGTATATTCCATTAGCCACAAATGCAGTTAGAATGGGAACTTTGGTTGCTATGAATATTAGTAAACCAACAATTAGATATATGGGGACTCAAGGGACATCAGGTATTAAAATATACGATCAGTGTATTGCATCTACAGGAATGACTGAAGAAGTTGCAAAGAGTACAACATCTATAAGTGTAGGAAGTGTAATTGTCACAGAAAATTATAGACCAGAGTTTATGCCTACCCATGAATCAGCGACAATAAAACTTGTTTTTGATAAAGATACTAAAAGGATAATTGGAGGACAAATAATTTCAAAAGTAGATTTAACTCAAAGTATGAATACTATATCGGTAGTTATCCAAAATGAAATGACTTTAGAGGAATTGGCAATGACAGATTTCTTTTTCCAACCACAGTTTAATAAGCCATGGAATATATTAAATACAGTAGCTTTAAAAGCAATTTAGTTTGTTCATATATAAAAACATTAATAAAAAGCCTTCCTTTTAGGGAGGTTTTATTAATATGTATGGAGTATCTTGAGAAATTAATTTGTCCTAAGATTTAGAATGGTGGTATAATTATATAATTTAGGGGGGATATGGATGGTAATTGATTTTACGGTGCCAGATAGAGTGATAAAGGAACCAACTACATTGTTTCAGAATATTTGTGAAAATAATAGTTTTCCAGCAATATACAAAGGTTTACGGGATATTAATTTTCCAATAGCATGTATAGGTAGAGATAGTTATGTTTGGGGTGCAAAGCTCCATACTGGAATAGAGTTTACTATTTCAAAAGGTTATGCAATTCATAATTTACAAATAGGGAATTTTGTTTCAATAGCTCCTTATGGAGAGTATAATATTGCAATGAATCATAATTATTTAAATTTAGCTATGGGAGTGTCAAATTTATTTGAAAAAGATGATGAAATTAAATCAGAATTTAAGATGAAAGGTCAAATATTAATACAAAATGATGTTTGGATAGGGCAGAGTGTGAGTGTAATGCATGGAGTGACAATACATAATGGTGCGGTAGTCGCTGCCAATTCACATGTTGTTAAAGATGTTCCGCCTTATGCTATAGTAGGTGGAAATCCTGCTAAAATAATAAAGTATAGATTTAGTAAGGACATAATAGATAAACTTCTTACTATTCAATGGTGGAATTGGAATAGTGAAAAGATACAAAAGAATAGTGAATATTTTTATAATGAAGATATAAATAAGTTTTGTGATAGATTTTATGATGAAGCATTAGAAGAAAAGAAAAAAGTAAAGGAATTGAATATTGATAAATTGAAATATACATATTTATTTTTCCCTGACTTTATAGAAAAATTTTATGTTTGGGAAAGAGTAATACAACAATTTGCAGATACCTTTAAAGAAAATGATGATTGTTTATTGATATTATATATAGAAGAAGAATTTGCAAACACCAATAGTGAACTTGTCAATACATTTAATTTATATATTGATAAAGTGTTATTGAATAATTGTGCTAAGTGTAGCATTACTATATGTATAGATACAAAAGAAAATGAAAGAGCAATATTTAAAAGCACAGATTACTTTATTACAACTAGAAGCAAAGATACTATACTTCATTCATGTTATGCAGATGAAAACAATGTAGAAATATTGTCAGGTGTGGATGAAATAATATTTTAATTTTAAATAAAAGAATATAATTATAAATGTTATCTAAGTTAAAAATGAGATAACATTTTTTTTGGAAAAAGTACATTGACAATTAGGATTTTAGAATATATAATTAAGTCAATGAATATATTTGATGCAATTTAATTTTGTGAAATATTAATGAAGTGGAAAGCATGGATAATTATAAATATATAAAATATAGATAATAAATTATGTTTTCCATTATATGTAGCGTCAAGAGAAGTCTTTAAAGATACTGTTGAAAAAGTTATGCTAGGATAAGTAATTTTTTTTAGTCATATGAATTGAATAAAATTAAATTTATAAAAATAGAATGTAAGCAATCTTTAGTAAAAGAAAGGAGATAATTAATTATGAATTTTTATGATTTTTCAGCTAAAAAGATGAATGGACAAGAGGTGAAGATGGAGGAATACAAAAACAAAGTTGTTCTTGTTGTTAATACAGCAAGTAAGTGCGGATTGACACCTCAATTTGAAGAATTGGAGATGTTATATAAGGATTATAGAGAGCAAGGTCTTGAAATATTAGGATTTCCATGTAATCAGTTTGCTAAACAAGATTCAGGAAGCAATGATGAGATAAATCAATTTTGTAAATTAAATTATGGAGTAACTTTTACAATGTTTGAAAAAATAAAAGTTAATGGGGAAGATGCACATCCTTTATATAAATATTTAAAAGAACAAGAAAAAGGTTTTTTAAGTAAGGAAATTAAATGGAATTTCACTAAGTTTTTAATAGATCAAGATGGAAATGTTGTTAAAAGGTATGCCCCAACAGTAAAACCATTAAAGATTAAAAGTGATATAGAAAATCTATTGAAGAAATAAATTTAATAGGTTAAGGAGAAAATAATATGAATGAAAGATATGATATTGCAATAATAGGTACTGGAGTGGCAGGATTATCTGCAGCACTAAATGCAAAGATAAGAAATAAAAAGTTTATCATTTTTGGAGGAGAAGAGGTTAGTAACAAATTAGTGAAAGCTCATAAGATTAATAATTACTTAGGATTATACGGAAAAAGCGGAACAGAACTTAAAAATGAATTTATGAGTCATTTACAATCTATGGATATACAAATTACTAAGGAAAAGATAAATAATGTATATCCAATGGGAGATTATTATGCATTAATGGCAAATGATAAGATGTATGAAGCAACTTCAATAATATTAGCTACAGGAGTTAACTTTGGAAAGCCATTCAAAGGTGAAGATGAACTATTGGGAAAAGGTGTAGGATATTGTGCTACTTGTGATGCTCCATTATATAAGAATAAAGTTGTTACAATAATTGCATATAATAAGCATGAAGAAGATGAAGCTAACTTTATATCAACTATAGCTTCAAAAGTATATTATATTCCTATGTATAAGGAAGAAGTAGAGGTAGATTCTTCAATAGAGATTGTAAATGATCTTCCTATAGAAATTTTAGGAGATAAAGTAGTTGAAAAATTAATTCTTAAAAATAGAGAAATAATAACTGATGGAATTTTTATATTAAGAGAGAGCATTTCACCAGAACAATTAGTCCCAGGACTAAGAATTGAAGATAGACATGTAGAAGTTGATAGATTAATGAAAACTAATCTGAAAGGGTGTTTTGCAGCAGGAGATATAGTAGGGACACCATATCAATATATTAAGGCTGCAGGAGAAGGAAATATAGCTGCATTGTCAGCCGTTGCATATATAGATGAATTAAGAAGGAAAAAAATTAGGAGGAAGAATAAATGGCAAAGGTAATAGGTTCAGTAGATTTTGAAAATGAAGTAAAAGATGGAGTTGTGGTAGTGGATTTTTTTGCACAGTGGTGTGCACCGTGTAAGATGTTAGCTCCAATTTTTCAGGAATTAGGAGCGGAGTTAGAAGAAAAAGCTAACTTTATAAAGGTTGATGTAGATCAAAGCCCTGATATTGCAAGTAAGTATAGTATAACCAATATACCAGCGATGCTAATTTTTAAAGATGGAGAAAAAGTAGATTCAATGGTTGGTTTTTCGCCAAAGGAAATAATTAAGGAAAAAGTAGAACAATATATATAAAAGGAGAGATTATTATGATATATGATTTTAAAGTTAAAAATGTAGAAGGTAAAAAAATTTCAATGGAGCAATATAAAGGAAAGGTATTGTTAATAGTTAATACAGCTACAGGATGTGGCTTTACACCACAGTATGAAGGACTTCAAAAACTTTATGACCAATATAAGAATGATGGCTTTGAGATATTAGATTTTCCATGTAATCAATTCTTTGAGCAAGCACCGGGAAGTGATTCAGAGATTGTAAATTTTTGTCAATTAAATTATGGAACAACTTTTGAAACATTCTCCAAAATAGATGTGAATGGGGAGAATGCAGATGAATTATACAAGTTTTTAAAGAAGGAAGCTCCTAAGGCTGTTGAAGATGCAGCATCAGAAGGATTATATAGCAAGTTATCGGAAATGGGTTTTAGCACAACAGGGGAAGATATTAAATGGAATTTCACAAAATTCCTTGTAGACAAAGAAGGAAGTGTTGTTGCTAGGTTTGCACCAACATATGAACCTGAAAAGATTGAAGAACAAATTAAAGAGCTGCTTAATAAGCAATTATAAATAGGAATAACCATTGATATTCTAGTACTGGTTCTGCTTTTTGCATGGAGAAATGGTATAATATTAGATTTCATGGTGATACTATAACATTGATAATGGAATTTTATTATGTATATAGAAAATGAAAATATTTCAACTTCAAAATGCATATAATAGTTCGAAAATACTTAAATAAAGGAGTGAACAAGATGGAAGATAATGATATGATATGCAATTGTATGGGGCTTACTGTACGAGATATAAAAGATGCTATTGATAATGGGGCTAAATCTTTTGATGATGTACAAGAAGCTACACAGGTTGCTACTGGATGTGGAGCTTGCGAAGAGAGTGTTAGAGAATTAGTAGATGAGTTATTAGCAGAGAAATAGAAGGATAAAAATATTTATTTTTTTATACTGCTATTTTAAAAGAAATTATTATTAAAGAATAGAAAAGATTTCACATATAAATAAAAAAATCTGTAATACTATTTGTATCACAGATTTTTTTATTATTCACCTAAATAGGCATTCTTTATACTATCATCATTTAGAAGTATCTTAGCATCCCCAGATTGAACTATCTTCCCTGTTTCAAGAACATAAGCTCTGTCAGCGATAGCAAGAGCCATATTAGCATTTTGTTCAACTAAGAGAATAGTTGTACCAGATTTATTGATTTCAACGATGGTATCAAATATATCTTTAACAACAAGTGGTGCAAGGCCCATCGATGGTTCATCAAGTATAAGCATTTCTGGTCTATTCATTAAAGCCCTACCTATAGCCAGCATCTGTTGTTCGCCACCAGACAATGTACCAGCGTGTTGCTTTTCTCTTTCTTTTAATCTTGGAAATTTAGCAAAAACCATTTCCATATCTTTTTTTATTTCAGTTTTATCTTTTCTTAGATAAGCACCTAATTCTAAGTTTTCCATAACAGTTAGGGTTGGAAATACTCTCCTTCCTTCAGGAACATGAGATAGTCCTAAAGACACTATTTTATTAGCAGGTATCTTATTTAAGTGGGATCCTTTAAATGTAACAGTACCTGATTTTATAGGTTCTAAACCAGAGATAGCTCTAAGGGTAGAAGTTTTTCCGGCTCCATTAGCTCCTATTAATGTCACTATTTCTCCTTGTCTTACCTCAAGAGAAATATCTTTTAATGCGTGTATTACGCCATAATATAGATTAATGTTATCTATCTTTAGCACTTTTATACCCCCTCTCCAAGGTAAGCTTCAATTACCTTTGGATTGTTTTTAATTTCATTAGGAGTACCTTCTGCAATCTTTTTTCCATAGTCAAGAACTGCTATCTTATCGCAAATTCCCATAACGAGTTTCATATCATGCTCAATTAAGAGAACTGATATATGAAATTCGTCCTTAATCCAATTGATAAGGTTCATAAGTTCCATAGTTTCTTGTGGATTCATGCCAGCAGCAGGCTCATCTAATAATAATAATGAAGGTTTTGCTGCTAAAGCTCTTACTATTTCAAGTTTTCTTTGTTCTCCATAAGGAAGATTACTAGCTAAATCATTCATTTTTGAATGAAGAGAAAAGACTTTTAATAATTCAATGCTTTTGTTAGTAATTTCAGCTTCTTCTTTTCTGAACTTTGGTGTTCTAAAAATAGAATCAAAAAGAGAATAATTAACTCTATAATTAAAACTAACTTTTACATTATCAAGAACAGTAAGATTAGAAAATAAACGTATATTTTGAAAGGTTCTAGCTATTTTCTTTTTTGTAATGTTATAAGGTTTAAGACCTTGTATTTTTTCTCCCAAATAAGCTATAGTACCTTCGGTAGGAGTGTAAACTCCAGTTAGCATGTTAAAGACTGTGGTTTTTCCAGCTCCATTAGGACCAATAAGTCCAACAATTTCTTTAGCTTTTATATTTAGGTTGAAGTCAGATACTGCTTTTAATCCACCAAATTCAATAGATAAATGTTCAACATTTAGCATTTACTTAATCCCCCTTTCATTTTTTGACTTTGAATTATTCATAGGAAAAGCTCTCTTGAATATTTTAAGTGAAAGTTCCTTATTACCTAATAATCCTTGAGGTCTAAATATCATAAGAATAATAAGAGCTAAAGGATATATTAACATCCTGAAGTCTCCAAGACTTCTCAAAAGCTCTGGCAAGAAAGTTAGCATAACAGTAGCAATAACAGAACCAGATAGGGAACCCATACCACCAAAAACAACAAAAGTTAAATAATTTATTGATTGATTAAAGTCAAACGATACTGGTTGGATATATCCCATGTAATGTGAATAGAGTCCACCAGCCATACCAGCAAAAAAAGCTCCTACTATAAATGCAATAATTTTATATTTAAATGCATTTATTCCCATTGATTCAGCAGCAATTTCATTTTCACGAACAGATAACATTGCTCTACCTTGCGATGAATGAATTATATTATATATAACTATGATCGCTATTACCATGAACAAGAATGCCAAAGTAAAAGTTGTTTTCTTTGGAATGCCAGTAAGACCACGGGCACCTCCGATTGCGTCAATATTCATAATAATTATTCTAATAATTTCACCAAAAGCTAAAGTTGTTATTGCGAAATAATCTCCTGTAAGCCTTAGGGTAGGATATCCTATTAATGCTGCAAATATACAGGCAATTATTGCACCAATAATTATTGAAAGAATAAATGGAATACCTGCTTTTTGTGTTATTATTGCTGATACATATGCCCCAATTGACATGAATCCAGCATGACCTAAACTTAATTGCCCTGTAAATCCAACTATTAGATTTAGAGAAACAGCTAAGACGATGTTTATTAAAGATAGGGTAATAATACCTGTGTAGTAAGAATTTATGACACCTGCACTTATTAATCCTAATAAAATTCCATATGTAATCAGTGTGCCTACTATAATGATAGCTGCTTTTTTATTAATAAAATTTTTCATATTAGCACCTACACTTTCTCATTGGTCTTTTTGCCTAATAGACCAGAAGGCTTAATTAAAAGTATTATAATTAAAATTCCAAATACTATTGCATCTGAAAAGTTAGTAGATATATAAGCTTTTGAAAAAGTTTCAAGTGCTCCAATAGCAATTCCACCAACAAGAGCTCCAGGAATACTTCCAATGCCCCCAAGCACTGCTGCAACAAATGATTTGAGCCCGGGCATAACTCCCATATAAGGAGTAATACTTGGGTAAGATATTGCAACTAGAACTCCAGCTATACCAGCTAGGGCTGAACCTATAGCAAAGGTCAGTGAAATAGTATTGTTAACATTTATACCCATAAGAGAGGCAGCTTCCATGTCTTGAGAAGATGCTCTCATAGCTTTTCCAATCTTAGTCTTATAAACAATAAATTGAAGTAGAATAACAAGAGCTGCAGAAACTACAAACATCAAGATTGTTTTCCACTCAATTTGAATAGGACCTATATTTAATGTTCCTGCATTAATTAAGTCTGGAAATGGTTTAGGATTAGAACCGACCAGAATTCTCATAGCATTTTGTAGAAATAAAGATACTCCAATTGCAGTAATAAGCAAAGTTATTCTTGGAGAATTTCTTAACGGCTTATATGCAATTTTTTCTATTATAATGCCTGCTAGTCCAGAAGCAATCATCGCTATAAGTAATGTTGGGATTAATGGTAATCCTAAAGTTGAGGCAGAATAGAAGCCCGCGAAGGCTCCTATCATATATATTTCGCCATGAGCAAAGTTTATAAGTTGTATGATACCATATACCATTGTATAACCCAATGCTAATAAGGCATATACACTACCTAAAGCTAAACCATTAATGAGTTGTTGTAAAAATTCCATAGTATATTTCTCCTTATTAAATATTAAGAATTAACTTTATCAGCTAATACCTTTTTACCTCCATCAACTTTAATGACAGTGGCACTTTTAACAGCATTTCTTTCACTATTAAATTTAATGTTACCTGTAACACTATCTAATTCCATGCTAGCTAAAGCATCTCTAATAGCAGCACCATCTGTTTTACCAGCTTTCTCAATAGCCTTAACTAAAAGTTTTGAAGTATCATAACTAAGAGCTGCGAAAGAATCAGGTTCTTTATTATATTCTTTTTTGTAAGAATCAACAAAGGATTTTACTTCAGAAGATTCATCATTAGAATAATAGTGATTAATATATAAAGCACCATTTACCGCATCTTGTCCAATTTTAGTTAATTCTTCTGATTCCCAACCATCACCACCAAGGAATTGAGATTGTATTCCCATACCTCTAGCTTGTTTAGCTATAAGACCAACAACGTTGTAGTAATCAGGTAATACTATTATGTCAGGATTTAAATTTTTAATTTTTGTTAATTGAGCTTTGAAATCAGTGTCTTTATCGTTGTAAGTGAGAAATTCTCCAACTGTTCCGCCAGCTCCTTCAAACTTATCTTTAAATGTATCAGCTATCCCTTTGGAATAATCTGAACCAGCATTATATAGCACAGCAGCAGTTTTGAATTTTAATTTTTCCGTTGAGTATTTTGCTAACACTTCTCCTTGGAATGAATCTATGAAACATCCTCTAAACATATATTCACCACCAACTTTTGTTATTGTTGGTTCAGTACCTGTTGGGGTAATCATTGGAATTTGTCTTGAAGTTGCATTTGGAGCTACTGCAAGAGTTGCACCAGAAGTTACAGGTCCTAAGATTGCAGAAACTTTTTCATCATCAACTAACTTATTGAAGGCTTGCATCGCTGAATTAGGGTCTGCTTGGTCATCTTCAAATATAAATTTAATTTTTTTGCCATTAATCCCCCCGGCATCATTAACTTCTTTCTCTAATAGTTGAGCTCCCTCTTGTACTGATACACCATATGTTGAAGCTGAACCAGATAATGGTCCAATAGCACCGATTTTAATTACATCTCCATTAGTACCAGTATTATTTCCGCAGCTAACAAGAGCCGTCATTGTTATAACAGAAGCTAAAACTCCTGAAAGTAAAGTTTTTTTCATAAATATTTCCTCCCCTTTATCGCAATATATAAATGATAAAATAACAAATAAAATGAATAAGATTTAATAAATTATCATGAAAATTATATTTATATTATTGATATAATACCATAATGGATAAAGAACTACAATAAAGATATTTAATATTTTGATGAAAAAATAATAAAAAAATCATGAAAACAATACCAACATTAAAAAATAAATCTGGACATGGGGAAGTTTTATATAATGACGAAAGATCATATGAGAGTTTAAACAATAAAGGTAATTTTTTATTACGTTTAAAGCAAAGACAAAAAATTAAACGTTAACTATCTTTAAGTACCAGTCTTAAAATGTTGAAAAAAATCGAAAAGTTAAATATAATTAGTATAAGAATACTTAATAATTAGGTTATTTATAAAAAGTTAAAATGCCTTATTGCATGAATAACATTAAGTGGCTAAAATATTTGGTATAACATTAAAAAGGGGTAGAGGAAGTTATGGAAAATGTAAAAGTTTTAATTGTCGATGATTCACCGTTTCAATTAGCGTTATTAAGAGAGTCTCTTACTGAAAGTGGATTTAATGTTGTTGGAGAGGCGCAATCTTTAGAAGAAGTTATTGAACAAGTTAATAAAGTAAAACCTGATTTAGTAACTATGGATATGACTATTCCAGGAACTGATGGATTTGAATGCACAAGAGAAATTCATAAAATTGATAGCAATATTAAAGTTATAATTGTTAGTTCAATGATGGATGAGGAGTTAATTAAAAAAGCTAAAAGAACATCTGTATCTGGATATATTCAAAAACCTTTTGATTCTGAAGAGTTAGCCTTATTAATTAATAGAATTATGGCTAATGAAGAATTATACTTGGAACTAGAAGGAATTTATTCATCTGTGTTTAAGGAGGCTATATTAGATTTATTTAATAAACTTACTAAGACAGTTCCAGAATTTACAGATGAGAGCAACGTTGATTTGGGTATACATAGTGAAGGTATATCAATAGTAATGGGAATTATAGGAAAATATGCAGGGAGACTAATTTTCGATATGTCATTTGAAACAGCAGGGAAGTTGGCAACTGTATTATTAAAAAGAGAACCTAAAAATAATGAAGAATTGCTTAATGTCATGTCAGAAATAGCTAATATGTTTGCAGGTAATGCATGTTCAATGATAAATAAAAAGAATAAATTATTTGGACTAAGAGTTGCACCACCAACTACATTTCATGGAGAATCAATAAATATTTCAAAGGCTGATTTAGAAAATACTTATTCAGCGCATATTAAATCTCAATTTGGAGATTTATCAATAAATATAGGATTTAAAAGAGGTGAGGGAGAATGGATGTCAATCATTTAAATTCCATTTTAGATGCATTTAATAATGTAATGCCTCAACTTGGTTTTAAAAGTGTTGAAAAAAAAGGAGTTTCTTTAAGAGAAAAATATATAGAAAGTCCAGGGGTAGTTATTATTATTGGGCTTATTGGAGATGTTAAAGGTAACATAATTTATGGAATGAGCGTAGAGGATGCAAAAAAGATTGCATCAACAATGATGATGGGGATGCCAGTAGAGAATTTTGATGAGTTGGCTCAAAGTGCTATTTCAGAACTTATAAATATGTTGACAGCTAATGCTACAACAAATTTCTCTCAATATAATATAATTATTGACATATCTACACCAACACTTATTCAAGGAGAATTTACAGCCAATGCTACATGCGATAAGGTTATATGTGTTAAAATGGGTGTGGATGATGTGGTTATTGATGTAAATATTTCAATTGAAAGCGGTAAAATTTAAACAAAGAGCCTTTCTGATAGGGTTAAAAATAAATTACAAAAAGGAGTCGAAATCAAAAATGATTTCAACTCCTTTTTTATAAGGAAAATAATTTTAATATTTAGGAGGTTGAATAAAAGAAATAATATGCTATACTGTATGGTATACAGTATAGCATTCTGTTTGGGAAAGGAGATGAAATAGATGGGAGAAAAAGATGCAGCAAAGCAAAGGCTAGTCGATGTAACTATTAAAATGATCTGTGAAGGAAAAAAACCAAGTGAGATTACTGTAGCAGATATAACTAAAAAGGCTGAGGTTGGCAATGGAATGGTAAATTATCATTTCCAAAGCAAGGATAATTTAATTCGAGTAGCTGTAAAGAAAGTTATGAGTTGTGCAAGAAAATTATTAGCAGAGAAAATGAAAGCAAAAGAAAATCTTCCTGCTCATGAAAGGTTGGTTTTAATATTAAAAGAATGTATGGATTTTATTGCGAAAAATTCAGAAGTGGCCAAAATTGCAATATTAGATAACCTTGAAAATAATGAAGGAGAATCCCACTTATTAAGTAATGAAGAGTTATATCAAAATTGTCTTAAGGAACTTTATGAAGAAGATACCTATAAACGTTCAGTAAAAAATTATTTGATGGCAAGCTATTTGAATTATATTTTTCTAAAAGCAGAGAGCATAGAGAAAGAAATTGGATTTAATTTTTACAATAAAGATCAAAGAGACAAGGCAATTGACAATTTAGTAAGTGATTTAATAATTAATGATAAGTACGATTGTAAGTAATTAGGGAGAGTGTTAAATATGATGAATGTTAATAATGAAAAATGTATTGGATGTGGACTTTGTGTTAAGGATTGTTTTCCTAGAGATATTGAAATAATTGATGGTAAGGCCAATATTAAAAACGAAGCTTGCTTTAAATGTGGGCACTGCATAGCTATATGTCCAAAAGGTGCGGTATCAACAGACGAATATAATATGGAAGAGGTAAAGGAATATAATCGAGAAGAATTTGATATAGATGCAGAAAGACTGCTAAACTTTATAAAATTCAGAAGAACTGTAAGACAGTTTAAAAATAAAGATGTGGAAGATGAAAAGATTTCTAAGATAATTGAAGCAGGAAGATTCACGCAAACAGGAACAAATGCTCAAGATGTTTCTTATATAGTTGTAAAAGAGAAATTAAATGAATTAAAAGAATTGGCTTTTGAAAGCCTTAATGAACTAGGAACCCATATGCTGGATAATTTAACACCGGAAACTATGAAATTTAAAAGATATGCAGAACTTTGGCAAGTGATGTATAAGGAATATAAGGAAGATCCAATTAAAGGAGATAAACTATTCTTTAATGCTCCGGCAATAATAATAGTTACTGGATCAACAGTTAATGCATCTCTTGCATCATCCAATATGGAGCTTATGACTGATGCACAAGGCCTTGGAACATTCTTTAGTGGATTTTTTGCAATGGCTGCAAAAAACAGTAAAAAGATTGCAGATTTACTAGAGTTAAAGGAAGAAATAGTAACTTGTATGGTTATAGGATACCCAAATGTAACATATCAAAGGACAGTACCTAGGAAAGATGCGAATATATTGTGGAAGTAAAAAAGCATAAAACAATACTTATATAAAAGTTATACTATTAGTGATTATATAAGGAAAGAAAATACGAAGAAGTAGAATTCAATAATATAGTTAGCAGACGAAATATAAAAAAAATTAAAAGACAAAAAGCGACAAAGAAATATTTATTAATAATAGTTTTGTTTCCGCAGAAGTTGAATTGTATTAGAAATGAATAGTGAAAATATAAAATAACCACTGATAAATTTTGAATTGAATTAGAGGTTTTTTGCGAACTTTTCAATAAATCCTTATAGAAACTATAATTATACTTGATTTGAGAAAAAAAGTGAGGTAAAGTTAAGGAGGAATAATAAGTTGATTTATTATTATTTGTTGAAGTTTTCGTGGGAAACAACTATGGAATTTAAGTGGGAATTTTGGTTTGTGAAAAATATTAAAAGCTAAGTTATTTAACTTAGCTTTTAATATTTGTATAATATAAGTAAAAATATTTATTTCCGAGGAAATGCTTAGATAGAGGTGTATGTATGTTAAAAAATGATTATATGAAAGAAATTGAAACAACCCTTAAAAACATAAAAGAAGAGGTTGACAAAAGTATATTAAATGGGGAAACAGATACAGCATTTAAGATGATAAATAAAGAAGTGAAAGCTTTAGTGGGATTAGAAGTAGATACAATTAATACCCTAGCATTTTCTGATGTTATTGAGCTAGTGAGAAAAGAGAATCAGTATAATTCAGAAAGATATATAGCTTTTGGAGAGTTACTTTATTTTCAAGGATATCTGTATAATGCTTTAAGTGATGATAGTAGAAAGATAGATTATTATCAAAAATCTTTGGAGAGTTTTTACTGTGCATATATAGAAGAAGAGTATATAGAAAAGAAATATTTAGATGATATTATGAATATAGTTGAAGATTTATCCCAATATGAACTTAGTGTTGAGGATAATGCTAGAATATTTAGATTCTATGAAGTTAGTAATCAGCTAGATAAGGCAGAAGATGTTTTGTTTCATATGATAAAAGATAGTGATAAAGATAAGAACGTTATTTCTAGAGGAATAGAATTCTATAATAGATTGAAGAAGATGGATGAACATGTGTTAGAAGAAGGAAATTTACCTTTAGATGAAGTTATGGATGGGCTAGAAAATTTAAAATCTATGACAGAATAAAAGAAGAATTTCAAAATAGAAAATAAAGTTTACCCTTTGTTAAGGATAATAAAAAAGAGGAAACTTTTTGAGTTGTTCCCTTCATAGCAACAGTTTTATTGTTTTAACTGTCTAATATAAAGGGGGCATATCAATTTGGCAGCTACTATTTAATTGTATTTTTAGTCTCCACATATCTGCTATAGTAGGAAAATAGACAAATAAGCTTGTTAAAAAATTAAACATAAATTTCATCTCTATTGAATAAATAATTTGATTTATCAAAAGCCTCTATATCATGTTTGCCCAATACTTCTAACATTTTATCTATAAAATATTCATTATTTTAAATTAATTTGAAATTCATACAGACTATTTCACAATTTTAATAATTACATATTATTTTCATAATATAATGAACTACCATTCTGCTTATACATCACCTATATATGATTTGGAAAATATGATTCTGATGGATAGCATATATGGTACTAGACTTATCTTCACTATTTATATAGTTATCCACATTCCATCTTTTAATTCACCTATTGAAGCGGAATCTTTACTTGCTTCTTCTCTTATATTTAAATAGACACTACGTAAGTGTATTTTTCCGTGCTATAGTACTACTTGCTCAAACTGTTCATATATAGACGCGCTTGTTGAAGAGATTGTACAGTTCTAACATGTGTAAGGACTTAAAGTTATTAAAGATACTGTTGATACTTTTTTGATATTTTCCTTTAACTTATTCCTGTTCTAGTCTTAGTTTGTTCCATATATATTTATTTTTTAAAGGTAATTGATTATTAGGAAAATATTGTGTATAATTGTAAGCATGTCCACATATTAAAACGCAGTGGATATGTTGAATAAAGGGGGAACTTTAAGTGAAAAAAAGTATTAAAATTTTATTAGGTGCAGTATTAATAAGTACTAATTTAATATCAATAGCCCCAATAAGTGCTTCAGCAGCGGCAATATCTATATCTGAATCTAAGATGATTTCACAAAATCAACCTCCAGTTGGGTATGTTGGAGTTGTATGGTGTACTGGCAATGGGGTATGTATTAGAGATAGTCAAGGTAACGTTGTAGGTTATTTAAATCGTGGAGATAGATTTGACGCTGATTATACAAATAATACTTATTGCGTAGACTGGCGTGATTCAACTGCTACAGGAGTAAGAGTTGCAAAGATATATTTAAGTACAGTACCAGCATAAGTTAAAAATGAAGTTTGTGTGTGGAAAAAATTAATTTTATATAGACAAGAAGAAGGTCAATGATTCTAGATCATTGGCTTTTGTGTTTTAATCAATTGAAAGAAGTAGCTAAAAGTCGCCCAGTATTAAGATTAAAGAACTTACAGATTACTTAAGTTTTTGCATTTCGATAAGTTTTATATTATGGTAAAATTTACATTAATACAATTATAATAGTACATTTATATTTACAGTATTTATTTTTTTAATTTAAGAGGCATTGCTTGAGAATCTCCAAAAGGTGAGATAGTAAATTAACTATCTAATATTTTAATGGATTTAGCAATATAAAAAGATAACGTGAAAAATTTGATGAATCTGAAGGAATTATTAGTATAGTGTATTCATCAAGTAAAGGTGATTTTGTAGCTTTCCTAAATGTTAAAACTGAATTAATTCATAATCAAAAAATGTTGGATTTGGATATTCATTATACATGATTGTATAATAATCAGTTCTGTTTACATATGTTTGAGTGGAATCACTAGGATAAGAAAGCCACTTAAAAATAAAACTTTTATTACCAAAGGAGTTAAATTGATATGAATAAAAAAATAAAAATATTATTAATGTTTTTTACTATATCATTAATTGTAATTTCAATAGGAGTTCCAAATTTTCCATATAAGATTCCAGGAAAACTAGAAAATTCAAACTATGTTGAATTAGAGCTTGCAATAAGTCAATCTACAGGAGGCCCTGGAGTTTTAAGTGGGAATGAAAATATAATTGAATACGGTAAAAAAATGGGCTATAAAAATTTGAACACTAGTGAGGTTAATTTAACTGAAGGAAATCCTATTTATAAAACAATAGTAAGTGGAATGGGATATAGGTATAATGATTATATGAAATATCATTATTTTAGGGTATATGGGGAATTTGAAAGTGAGCCAGATAAGTATGGAGTACTAACATTTAAGGTAGCAGAATGGTACCCTTTGAAAAAGTATGTAGCAATAAAGGATACGATAGAGTGGGATAAATATAAAATAGTAAATAGTATTTTAATTAAATGTAATATTGCTTTATTAATTATAATTATAATAGCAAGCAAAGCTAAAAAATAAATAGTATGTATGAAAAAGCATCTATAGCTTAAGAATTTTAATGTTTAAACTATAAATGCTTTTTGAATTTTAAGATTTAATTAATGGAAAAATCCAAACCCATGTAGAATCAGAAGTTTCATCAGTAGGTTCAGGATAATTATAAGAACCTGTTTGAATATATCCATAAGGGATTCTGTCAATTTTTTTTGTTAAATTTTCAAGTGTTGACTTATTACAAATGTATTCATATGTAGTTTTACGAAAACATGCTTTAACTGAAGAACATCTAAAATGTATAGACCAAGTATATCCAAAACTTTCAAAGAGTTTATTTTCGTCAGGTGTTCCAGTAGCTACATTGCATGAATAAAATTCTGATTTATTATCATAAAAAACATTTTTGTTAAGTTTTGCAATATCTGATGTATAAAATGGAGTATCATCTCCATTAGATAAGGTAGAAAAACATATATCTCCAGGATGACCATGACTAAACATTGTGAATTCTTTAATTAATTGATTTCTAGTATCATTGCCAGATAAAGAACCTGAATTTATATAATTTATAAATTCTTCATTTGAATTAAATATAACTATATTGTAACCAAAGCGATTGGCAGTAGCTTGAAAATGTGCAATATCTGAATCAGTATATTGAAATTTATGAATTAACCATGTATACGTATCCTTAAGCCTTACTGAACCTGATGGAATATTTTTTTTATTTTGATAGTATCCATATAATTTTTTTAAAGCAGTTTCAATAAAGTTATATTTATAACGATTAACTCCATTTTCAACATCTTTTTCTTTACCTGACACAACTATATATTCAAAGCCATTACTTAGTGGAATTAAAGGTGTAGTTGGTGTTGGAATTGATGGAGTAAATGGGTCTGGGATACCTGCCGCATTATTTCCAGGATTCACACTAGATACTCCTAAATCTCTACCAGAACTTATATTATTATCTATTTCTATTAAACCATCACCACTTCCAAGGGATATTGTTGAGATTTGATCTATAGCCCAGTCTTTAGGCAAGGGGTATCCAAGATTTCCGCTAAATCCTGATGACATATCACACACAAAGCTACTACATGAATATCCAGCTTGAGATACTCTACTGCATACATTTCTAGGAGCATATATACCAATTTTATATGTTGTACCAGTTCTTTTAAATACTTGATAAATTTCACTAAAGTAAGGAAGTATTGATGAAGTTACATTTCCATCTAAGGCATCAAAGTCTACTGTAAAGTAGATAATTGCTCCAGAATCAAAACCGAAGCTGCTTGCTGCTGCAATTGCTGCTTTTGCGTCTTTGTTTCCTTGAAGTGCATTAAAGTATGATAATTGGTATCCTCCTGTTTCAAATATAGGGAATACTTTAAGTCCAGCAGCAAAAATAGTCTTTAATTCACTTGATGTCATTTTAAACTTACCAGTAAGGTATCTGCCTACTGATTTATACTTATTTGCTACAAGAGTCTGAGCTCTGGCAGGTGTAATTGAGGTTGCACAATCACACATAGTTCCTTTTCTTAAAGCATCTCCTGTACTTACTAATAAAGATGCCCATGTTTGAGGTCCTGCAATTCCATCAGCATATAGGCAGGTAAACTTTTGAAAATTGGTTACTGCTTTTATAGCTCCATCACCAAATTTTCCATCAAAACCATTTGGATCAAATCCATTGCAATACAAAGCATATTGTAGCAGAAAGATAAATTTAGGATTAGTACTTCTAGTAGGTATTGTTGGACAATTGGCTTTTGTTGCAGGCCCAAATACTCCATTAGGTACAGAAATACCTTCTTCAATTTGTAATGCATAAAGCAAAGCTTTATTAGTTGATCTACCATAAATTCCATCACAAGGGACTAGTCCTATATCTTTTGCAAAGTATTTATTAGCGGAATAGTCACGATTTAAGTTTTGTTGAATTGTACGAATGCCAGAATTACCATAGAATTCACCGTAATTTAACAAAACAAATGCATCCATAGATAATAATGATTTCATTAAAAGTGAATTAACAATTCCTGTTGGATTACTTAATCCAGCATCTGATTGAAGTTTTGTTACAGCATTTTTTGTACCATTTCCAAATGTACCATTGAAACCACCAGGATTATATCCTTTGCAGAATAGGGCTCCTTGTAATATATAAATTTGATTTGCTTTAGTAGATCCAGATGCTAAATTGGCAAAAGCAGCTGTTGTTGCTGGACCAAAATTTCCATTTGGTAAGGATATACCTAGTTCTATTTGCAATGCAGTTGTGAGTCCTTTCATAGTTCCCCATCCAGTTACCCCATCTTCAGAGACTTTAATGTATCCGGATTTTCCTATATATGTTTTGTTTAGCCATTGTTGAGTTTTTAATACTGCTTGATCCATTTGAATCACTCCTTTATTTTTAATTTTCATAATATATAAAGGGGTGATTAGAGTAATTTGTAAACTTAATTTTGAAATAATATTTAAATTAGTTTAATCTTTCTATTAAGAAAACAACAAAAAAGTTGTAAACTACCTGAGTAAAATATTTACGAGCAAGGTACTGTTTAGTGCAATGTATCGAAAGTAATTCAAAAATGTTAATAAGTAAATACATATGTTAAAATGAGTTAAATTGAAATGAAAAAAGGGTTTTAAAAAAATTATCCGTAGTATTAGTGTTAGTTACAAGTAGTTTTTTAGTTAAAGTAGCGAGTGCAAGGAATATTAAATTTATTCTAGTGAGGGCTAAAGGGGAAATATATATAAGATTGTGATCTGAGTAGTTATATTCCTTTACGTGAAGAATAGCAACAAAATTCTAATCAATTACAGATAGAAGAACATATTAAATAACTTGATAATAGGCTTGAATATGTTAAGGAAAGAATCTCAAGAAAAGAGAGGGTTTTTAGAAGAAAAGTAAAAAAAGAGTAGTTTTACTACTCTAATACCACCCAAGAAGTTTCTTTTCAATTATGAGTCTACTCTTATAGGTGGATTTAATTCCTGTTTTGAAATTGCTCTTTTTTATTTCAACTCACCTAAAACTATTTTCTCAACTTTGTTAGGCAAGTCATTTATTTCTTCCTTAGAAAGAGAAGTTACATCAATTGATGGATGAATTTTAACAGTGATTGAAGAAGCTTTAATCTTACTATTATTTGCTTCTAAAACTTTGTAAGTACCATCTATAGTAATTGGGACTATTGGAACTTTTGATTTAAGAGCAAGTTTAAAACTTCCTCCTTTAAAATCACTAGGTTGTCCTCCTTTACTTCTCGTACCTTCAGGAAAAATGACCATAGAATATCCGCTCTTTAGGATATTAATTCCATCAACTATTGCTTCAGCTGATTTACGCATATTATCTCTATCCATAAAGATACATTGCATATATCTCATCCACATGCTTATACCGGGCCATTTAGCAAGTTCCTTCTTAGCTATGAATCCTTTTGGAATATTTATTGAGCTCATTAATAGAGGAATGTCAAAGTAACTTTGGTGATTTGACATAAACAATACCGTTTGGTTTTTTGGAATATTTTCAAGTCCTGTAACAGTAACTTTACATCCACTAAGCTTCATTACAAATTTAGCCCATTTATGAGTGATTCTATGAATAAGTAAAATTCTTTCTTCAGTTCTACCTTTACGTTCCAAATAATTAATTTTAATAGTATTTATAAAAACAACAACTAAACTTATTACTACACTTGGGTAGAATAATAATGATCTTAACATAGTTTTTATCCTTTCTAAATTAAATAGATTAATATAGAATAGTATATTACAAGATAGGAAAGAATTAAAGTAGAAAGAGTTTAGTTATTAAAAACTTAACGATTTGTTAATTTAGAAGTTTTTTATAATATATATGATATAATTGGTTTGCTGCAAATAAGAATTTATGTATTGAGCATAAAGATTTATATTTAATAAGTTAATTAAAAAAAGGAAATTTTAATAATTTATATTAAATATTTAAGAGTATTTTAAGATTAATAAATTAGAATGAATTGTAGGGATATAATAATTAACTTTTAAGAGGAGAGTCTATGGAGTGTAATAATTTGGAAAGTAAGGATGTAGATTGTAATAATTATGATAAGAGCAAATTGATTGGTTTAACAGATACAGAAGTACAGGTAAGAATTAAGAATGGACAGGTAAATACATTGCCAACAGCTCCATCAAGAACAATTTGGCAGATGATAAGAGCGAACTTTTTTAATATTTTCAATGCTCTTAATATTGTACTGGCTGGTATTGTAATAATAGCAGGATCCCCTAAAAACGCAATATTTGCAGCTGTTATTTTAGTTAACAGCATCATTGGGGTGGGGCAAGAACTTAATGCTAAGAAAACACTTGAAAAGTTATCAGTTTTAAGTATGGCTTATGCCAAGGTATTGAGAAATGGTAAGGAAAAAGAAGTATCTATTGAAGATTTGGTTATAGATGATGTAGTTTGTCTATCTAGTGGAGATCAAGTATTGGCAGACTGTGAATTAATTCAAAGTGATGAACTAGAAGTTGATGAATCTATGTTAACTGGTGAGGCTGATCCTGTATATAAAAAATCTGGAGATGAGATATTATCTGGAAGTTTTATAGTTGCTGGAGAAGGTTATGCAAAAATAACTAAAGTAGGTGGAAAAACCTATTCATCAAAGTTAGCAGATGAAGCTAGAAAATTTAAAATAATAAATTCAGAGCTTCAAACATCAATAAGTAAGATAATTAAATTGTTGTTGGCGTTAATAGTTCCACTAGGTATTATTTTAACGACAACACAAATATTTTTTTCTAAAGCAGGATGGAGAGAAGCGCTTATAGGAGTAGTATCTGGTATTGTTGGAATGATACCAGAAGGTTTAGTATTATTAACTAGTGCAACTTTTATAGTTTCAGTAGTAAGGCTTGCAAAATATGATGCATTAGTACAGCAACTATCAGCAACAGAAGTACTAGCTAGAGTAGATGTTCTTTGCGTAGATAAAACTGGGACAATAACAGAAGGAAAGTTAAAACTAGTTGATATTAAAGTTATAGGTAAAATGAAAAAAGAAGTGGTAGACGAAGTATTAGCTGCATTAGTGCATAATCTTCCAAGTAAGAATCCTACTCAAAAGGCCATACTAGAATATTATGATTATGATTCTAATATTGAAATATTAGAAAAGGTACCATTTTCATCTAGAAGGAAGTGGGGAGGAATAATTTTAAAAGGATATGGAACATGGGTGTTAGGTGCACCAGAAATTTTGTTAGGTGATAAGTATGATAACTTTAGTGAACAAGTGGAACAAGAAGCTAAAAAGGGACGAAGAGTTCTATTGCTTGGGAAAGTTAAGCAAATAAGTTTAAAAAAAGGTATTCTAGAACCTGTAGAGGAAGCTGCCATTATATTAATTGAAGATGTTATTAAAGAGGAAGCTCCAGAAGTGTTGAAGTTTTTCAATAAGGAAGGAGTGAATTTAAAGGTTATATCAGGAGATAATCCAGTAACAGTATCTGCAGTAGCTATGAGAGCTGGGGTTGAAGGAGCAGATAGATATGTTGATGCTAGGACATTACCGACTAAAACAGAAGATTTAGTTGAAGTTATTGATGACTATAGCATATTTGGAAGAGTTACACCTCATCAGAAGAAGGATATAATAAAGTCCCTCCAGGCCAAAGGACATACGGTAGCTATGACTGGTGATGGAGTAAATGATGTGCTTGCGCTTAAGGAAGCAGATTGTGGAATAGCAATGGGAAATGGTTCAGAAGCAACAAAAGCAGTGGCTCAACTAGTGCTATTAAATTCTGATTTTGGAGCACTTCCTAAAGTTGTTGCAGAGGGAAGAAAACAAATTAATAATTTGGAAAGGGTGGCTGAACTATTTCTTTCCAAGACAGTATTTTTTGTTAGTTTATCATTAATAATGTCAATTTTATTGTTGCCGTATCCATTGTTACCTATTCAAACATCATTAGTTGGTAGTTGTGCTATTGGAATACCATCATTCTTCTTAGCATTGGAGACATCAAAGGGAAGAGTTAAAAAGGGATTCCTAAAGAGAATTTTAACTGCAAGTATACCTAATGGTATAATTATGGTGTTATTTACTGTTAGTGCTTTTGTAATAACATATTTATCAGGTGCAAGGTTGGAACATTGCAGATCTGTGGCAGTACTTGTGTTTTTAGGAATAAGTTTGGTTATTTTATTAAGAGTAGCACTTCCTTTTACACCATTTAAATTATTTTTGGTGTTAGCTATGATGATTAGTGCAATGATTTGTTATGTTACTCCGATAGGGCAAATAGTATTTAGCTTAACACCAATAACAAGTGGGCAATGGATGTTAGCGGTTGGATTTACAGCACTATCATGGCCTATGTTAGCTATATCAGTGGGAATAGCTAGAAGATTTATAGGGAAAAGAAAAACTCAAGTTATATAAGTAAAATAGCTGCTTTATCTGTTTTTAATATAGAGCAGCTATTTATTATAATTATACTTTCGGTAGAAAATGTTGACATCTATAGGTAAGTATAATAAAATCGTATATGTAATTTAAATAAATATGTCCTCATAGTTCAATGGATAGAATAGTCCCCTCCTAAGGGATAGATGTAGGTTCGATTCCTACTGGGGATACCAAGTGAAATGAAAGAATGGCTCAAGCATTAGGCTTGGGCCATTCTTTCATTTAAGTGTACCTAGAACAAAATGTGATTTGAAAGTGATATTCTTAAGAATATGCTGATAAATTGGCAACTCATAAGTATATAAATAATTCAATCAGGAATACCTTATATTAAAAAGAATAGCAATATGATATAATGTTAAATAAAAAATTAGTAAAATTAGGGAGTGGTTGCAGTTGGATTCTAGCTACGTGAGAGATATCTTTCTGTTAATTATATTATTAATACTATCAGGTTTTTTCTCGATGTCAGAGACAGTTTTAATGTCTTTGAGTAAAATTAGAATTAGACATATGGTAGAAGATGGTGTAAAGGATGCAAAACTTGTACAAACACTTTTAAAAGATCCTAATAGGCTTTTGGAAGTTATGCTAACAGGAAATACTATAGTTAATATAGGAGCAGCTGCATTAGCTGCTACAGTAGCGGCTAAGTTACTTGGTAGTAGTGAATTTAGTGCTGCTATTGCTACTGCAGTCATGACTGTTTTAATTCTTATTTTTGGAGAGATAACGCCAAAGTCTTTGGCAAAGCAAAAGTCAGAAAGTGTATCTTTATTCATAAGTAAGCCAATTAAATTTTTTGTATTCTTTTTTAAACCTCTTATAGCAGCTGTTTCAGGAATATCTTCAATATTCATTAAATTGTTAGGTGGGGATGATCCTAAAGTAGCAGAACAATTTATTACAGAGGAAGAATTAAAAACAATGGTTGGTGTTGGTGAAGAAAAAGGAGTACTTGAAGATGTTGAAAAGGAAATGATATTTAATGTGTTTGAATTTGCAGATATGCAGGTTAGAGATGTTATGATTCAAAGGGTGGATATAGTTGCCCTTGATATAGAAACAACTTACGAGGAAGTTATAAAGACCATTAAAATAGAACAATTTTCAAGAATTCCAGTTTTCAATGAGACTATAGATGATATAGTAGGTATACTGAGTGTTAAAGATTTGATAATCACAGAAGGGACTAGTGAAGAATTTAATATTCAGGATTATGTACGAGAACCTTTTTACACTTTTGAATTTAAGAAGATAACTGAAGTTTTTAAAGAGATGAAGAAAACTAGAAATCAGATTGCTATAGTTTTAGATGAATATGGTGGGACTGTTGGAATTGTAACAATAGAAGATATAATAGAAGAAATAGTTGGAGATATTGAAGATGAATATGATGAAGAAAGTAGTATAATAGAAGTTGTAAAAGAGGGGGAATATATTGTAGATGGAAGTGCAAAAATTCACGAAATTAGCGATTTAATTGGGGTTAATATGGAATCTGACGATCTAGATTCTGTAGGCGGATTAATTATTGAAGAATTAGGGAGAATTCCAGAAAATAAAGAAGAAGTATTTATCAACAACCTCAGATTTGTAGTTGAAGAAATGGAAAAGAATCGTATAAAGAAAGTAAGAATATATACTTAATGACAAGGTAGAAGTT
This sequence comes from Clostridium sp. HBUAS56017, assembly GCF_007115085.1. Taxonomy (NCBI): domain Bacteria; kingdom Bacillati; phylum Bacillota; class Clostridia; order Eubacteriales; family Clostridiaceae; genus Clostridium; species Clostridium sp. HBUAS56017. Next base: position 33,049 of record NZ_SULK01000024.1, read on the forward strand.
TTATTTGTTATAATGGTGGAGAATCATGAATTATATGGATTATGCAATAGAAGAAGGCGAGAAAGCCTTAGAAAATGGGGAAATTCCTGTTGGAGTTGTCATTGTAAAGAATGGTGTAATAATTGGAAAAGGGTATAATAAAAAAGAAATGAACAATGATCCTACGGAGCATGCAGAAATAATAGCTATTAAAGAAGCTTGTAAAATTATTGGTGATTGGAGATTGAATGGTTCAGAAATGTATGTAACATTAGAACCATGTCCAATGTGTGCAGGAGCAATACTTCAAAGTAGGATTTCTAGATTATATATAGGAACATTTAATAAAGATATGGGAGCTTGTGGCTCTGTAGTTAATTTAATTGATAATAGAAGTTTAAATAGTTTTGTAAATACTATTTGGACTTATGATGATAGATGTAGTGAATTATTAAAAAAGTTTTTTTCTACAAGAAGGAAAAAGTGATTTTATGGAGAAATGGCTGAGTGGTCTAAAGCGGTAGTCTCGAAAACTATTGTACCTTTATAAGGTACCAGGGGTTCAAATCCCCTTTTCTCCGCCAAAAAACAACATATAGGAGGAAATGTTATGAATCCAGTAGCATTTGAGGTCTTTGGTTTAGAAATAAGATGGTATGGTATATTAATTGGTTTAGGAGTTATACTTGCATTAGGTTTAGCTTGGTACAATTGCAAAAAGAAAAATTTGAGTTTTGATTTGGTGACAGATTGTTTTTTATGGGCTTTCCCATTTGCAATAATAGGAGCTAGACTATATTATGTTATTTTTGAATTTGATAATTACAGAGATAATTTGATAGATGTATTTAATATACGTGAAGGTGGATTAGCCATTCATGGTGGCTTAATTGGAGCTTTTTTAGTGGTATTTATATTTGCGAAGGTTAAGAAAATGAATTTGATAGAATATGTTGATCTTGCAGCGCCATCAATTATATTAGCGCAAGCAATAGGAAGATGGGGAAATTTCATGAATAGGGAAGCTCATGGAGGGCCTGTAAGTGAATCTTTTATAAGTCATTTTCCAGGGTTTATAAAAGAAGGCATGTACATACAAGGAGCATATTATCATCCTACATTTTTATATGAATCGGTATGGAATTTACTTGTTTGTGGAATATTATTATTTATCTTATATAAAAAGAAAGAAAAACATAATGGGATAGTTATCTGTAGTTATATTTCACTATATTCTTTAGGCAGATTTTTTGTTGAGGGTTTAAGGACAGATAGCTTAATGTTTATGGGATTAAGAGTGGCACAGTTAGTTAGTATTATTGGTATTGTTGCAGGAATTATTGGTATTATAGTAATTAGCATTAAAGGGAAAAAGATAAGTTAGAATAATAATAGAACCTTTTAAAGAAAATGTTTCTATTGAACAAGAATAATATTTATGCTAGAATGAAAAAGTGTCAAAACCAAATAGTTGGTCTTGATTAGGCAAATATTATGAAAGTTGATTAGAGCATGGAGAGATGTCCGAGTGGTCGAAGGAGCACGCCTGGAAAGCGTGTATAGGGGCAACTCTATCGGGGGTTCAAATCCCCCTCTCTCCGCCAATGCCGTGCTAGATGGGGAGTTAGCGGTGCCTTGTAACCTGCAATCCGCTATAGCAGGATTGAATTCCCCAGAGAGGCTATAATGAATATGGTCTGCCCCATGCAAGTGGTGTTGATAGTCGGGTCCCACGCAACGGAACCCATGAACCTCGTCAGGTCCGGAAGGAAGCAGCGATAAGTGGTCACTTCCGTGTGCCGTGGATCTATCTGGCTTGAGCTAACTACATGGGTAACGCATACGAGTTATAGTCGAACTGGGGTGCACGGTTCATAATTTTGTTAGAAATGCCTTTCTTAATAAAAGGAAGGCTTTTTTTATGAGAAATATAATTTAAGGTTACTCTTCAATAGGATTAACAATATAGGACAATAGGACAAGAAAGAGAGGGAATCCAATTTAGTTTGGATACCCTCTTTTTCTTATTTTCTTATTAAGTTAATAAATTCATATTTAAGACCATCTTCATCATTGATCTTTTCATAAGATGATTCAATAACACCCCACTCATTAAAATTAATATTTGGGAAATAAGTATCACCTTCAAAGTTTTTATTTATTTTTGTAAGATAAAGTTTCTTACAATAAGGGAATAATAAATTATAAATTTCCCCTCCACCTATAATAAAAACTTCTTCTTCAGAGTTTTCATATTTATCTAAAACTTCATTTAGGTCATGCAATATTGTAACTTGGTCAGAATCCACTTTATAGTTAGCATCTCTTGTTATAATGACATGATGTCTATTAGGAAGAACTTTTGGTAAAGACTCAAAAGTTTTTCTTCCCATTATAATTGTATGGTTGGTTGTTATTCCCTTAAATCTTTTAAGATCTTCTGATATATGCCAAAGTAATTTGTTGTCACCACCAATAACATTATTTTCTGCTTTTGCAACTATTATAGAAAGCATTATACTGTTACCTCCATTTTTATAGATTCATGATGTTTATAATCTTCTAATTTAAAATCATCTGGAGTAAATGCATAAAAATCTTTAATATCAGGATTTATCCAAAATTTTGGAGCATCGTATGCATCATTTTCTCTTGTTAACTGTAATTTTAATCCTTCAACTTGATTGTCATATACATGAGCGTTATTAATTACGTGAGTTAATAAGCCTGGTTTTAGTCCTGAAACTTGGGCAAGCATATGTGTTAGCACTGCAAATTGGCATGTATTAAAAGGAACACCTAAGCCCATATCTCCTGAACGCTGAACAAGCATGCAATTAAGTTTTCCATCTGTTACATCCCACATAGTAAGGAAGCAACAAGGGGCAAGGTTCATTTCTGGTAGATCAGCCCAATTCCAAAGATTAATCATCATCCTTCTATCTTGAGGATTATTTTTTAATGCTTCAATTAAGTTATCTATTTGGTTGAATTTTTTAACTTGGTATCCATAAGCTTTGCCAATTGTTCCGTCTTCACCTTCCCATTCATTCCAAACCTTAACGTTCATTTTCCTAAGCTCTTCAACAATATTTGATTGTTTCTGATATATCCAAAGCATTTCTTTTATAGATGTCTTAAATGCAACAAATTTAGTTGTTAGAATAGGAAATTCTTTTTGTAAATCAAATTGCATTATTTGATGTGGTAATTTATATGTAGCCACTGCAGTTCTATTTTTATCATAATATCCATTTTCTAAGATATTTCTAACTATGGATAAATATTTTTTGTCATAAATACTCATTTAGTATCCTCCTCTAAATAACAATATGTTTTAACTGTTAACTTTTATACTAATTATAATCTGTATAGGCAAAAAATAATATGTTAATTTATAAGATTTTATTTAAAAGTAATTTCTCCTGATAACACAGCTCTCTCATTTCCAAAGGTGTCTTTAATAATTAAAGTTCCATCATCAGAAAGCCTTAGACATGTAACGGACTCTTCTGTATTACATGTGATAAGTCGAGCTTTCTTATCAAATAAATTTGAGTTATCTCTACAAATAGTTATGGTTTCACTTATATCGCCATTAGTAATGAAGTGGGTATATAATCTTTCGAAATTTATTAAAAATGAGGATAAAATTTCAGCTCTATTAAAGTGTTTGCCAAGTTCTAATTTTAGTGACGTAGCAATAGAACATATTTCATCATCAAAATTATCTATATTTACATTTAGTCCAATACCAACTATTAAATAATCTACAGTTTCTAGGTCGCATTTAAGTTCTGTTAGTATTCCACATAACTTTTTATCGTTTAGAATAATATCATTAGGCCATTTGATTTCTAAGTTGCCACCTAGGTTACATAATGTTTTATGCATAGCAGCAGCTGTTATTTGAGTAATTTTAGGGCATTCTGTTGGAATAATATTAGGCCTTAAAATTAACGAAAACCATATGCCGCCTTTAGGAGATGACCATATTCTTTTAAAGCGACCATTGCCTGCTTCTTGGATTTCAGAAATTATGACTGTACCATCTTTAGCTCCTTTAGAAGCAAGTTCCTTTGCCTTTTTATTAGTTGAATCTATTGTATCAAAGTGGATAATATCATTCCAAAGATTAGATGTAGTGAGAGATTCCAAAACATCATTAGGGCTAATTATATCTGGAGTTGAAACTAATTTATAACCTTTATTAGATACCCCTTCTATTACATATCCTTTTGCTTTTAAGTTTTTAATATGCTTCCAAATTGCAGCACGTGAAATCATTAAATTTGAACTTAATGTTTCTCCTGATATATAATCTTTGGCTTTTTTAAGTTCAGCTAAAATTTTTTCTTCCATGTAATATCTCCTCCTGCCTATGATTATAGCACAAAAGATTGTAAACCTATAAAAATATTCAAGTTGACAATACAAACGAGCTATATTACTATAAACTTGTACATAAAAATTAATTGGTTGAGGATAAAAGTATGAATAAGACAATAAGTTTAAGAAAACAGATTATATGTGCAATTTTCGCGGCAATAATTGCAATTTTAGCACAAATATCAATTCCACTTCCTTTCACTGGGGTTCCGATTACAATGCAGACTTTTGCAATAGTCCTAACAGCAGTAATTTTAGGAGGAAGGCTTGGAACAATGTCAGTTTTAATTTATATTCTTTTGGGGGCAATTGGGATTCCTGTATTCTCGCAATTTACAGGAGGATTTCAAACATTAATTGGCCCAACAGGAGGATACATAATTTCCTTTCCGGTGGTAGCAGCAATTATTGGATATTGCTCTTGTAAATATAAAAAGAACTATTTGATGATTTCGTTAGCGTGCATTCTGGCAGTTGGAATAAGTTACATAATAGGAACAATACAACTTGCATTTGTAGCAAACCTGACATTTAAGGGAGCTTTAATGGCGGGAGTTATACCTTTCATACCATTTGATATTATTAAAGTAGTTTTAGCAGTAATAATAGGGTACAGAATTCAAAATAGGTTGTTACAATCAAGTACTTCATATCTATAGAATTGAGGATATTCAAAAAATTTGTTTTTTGGATATCCTCAATTTTAATGTTAACATTTATTTTATATAGCATAAGTTGAATCTTTGTGGTTGGTTATAATGGCAATTATAAAATATATTAAATATTTTATAATTGGTGTATAATAAAAATTAAAGTATTTATGATGATAGAGAGGTGAAAGCCCTTGGCGTATACAGCGTTATATAGAGAATGGAGACCCAGAAATTTTGAGGATGTAGTTGGACAAGAGCATATTACTACCACTTTGAAAAATCAAATATTAAATGATAGAATAGCCCATGCCTATCTTTTTTGTGGGACTAGAGGTACTGGAAAAACATCTACAGCAAAGGTTATGGCAAAGGCTTTGAATTGCCTGAATCCTATAGATGGAGAACCTTGTAATGAATGTGAAATGTGCAAAAAGATAAATGAAGGTTTAGCTATTGATGTAACAGAATTAGATGCTGCATCGAATAATGGAATAGATAGGATAAGAGATATTATAGATGATTCTAAATATCCTCCTCAAGAGGCTAGATTTAAGATTTATATACTGGATGAGGTTCATATGTTATCAATAGGAGCTGTTAATGCTTTCTTGAAGACACTGGAGGAGCCTCCAGCTAATGTAATATTTATTTTAGCTACAACAGATCCACAAAAGCTTCCTATAACTATTCTTTCAAGATGTCAAAGATTTGATTTTAAAAGAATAAGTAGTAAAAATATAACAGATAGACTTAGAAAAATTGTTAAGGCACAAGGCGTATTAGCAGATGATAAAAGTTTAGACTTAATAGCTAGAGTATCAGATGGAGCTATGAGAGATTCTTTAAGTATATTAGATCAAGCTATTGCCATGGGAGATGGAAAGGTGGATTATGATTCACTTATTGGAATGCTTGGACTTGTTACAAATGAGTATTTATTTGAGATAACATCAGCTATTGTTGAGAGAAACATTGAAAAAGCTATAAATACTATAGAGAAAATAGTATTTGCGGGAAAGGATATTCACTTATTTATTAAAGATTTAATTACCCATTTTAGAAATCTGCTTATGATTAAGGTAACTAATAACCCTGAAGAAGTGCTAGATATGGCATTAGAAAATATATCTCTTATTAAAGAACAAGGTTCTAGAATGAGAGTTGAAGAAATAATGAGAGATATAAGGATACTTCAAGAAGCTGAAAATAATGCGAAGCTTAGCAAACAATCTAGGTTGTATTTAGAATTAGCTACAATTAAAATGTGCAAAATTGAATATGACACTTCAAATGAGGTTATATTAGCTAGAGTAAATAAACTTGAGGAAGCTTTGAGAAGTGGAAAAGTGAAAGTTGTAGCTGCATCAGCAGGAATGCAGCAAGATGCAGTTAAAACTAATAAGGTTTCAGCAAAAGTATCTGCAAATTCAGTACATGAAGAAAATAAATTTGATTTAGAAGAGAATAGTGATTCAGTTACAACTATTGGGGATATTCAAAGAGCTTGGAAAGATATCTTAGAAGCCTTTAAAGCTAGGAGAGCAATGGTAGTATATGCATCAATAGTTACTGGAAAACCTGTAGCTTGTAGTGGTGGAATATTAACTATACAGTATGATGATGAATATGCTTTTAATAAGCAGAGATTAGAAAAACCTTATAACTATAAAGTTATAAATGAAGTAATATCTGAAGTCATGCGAGAGAATATTAAAGTAAAGTTTACCGTAGAGAAAACTGGGGAAGATGAGAGAAGACCTGAAGATATATTGATTGATGCTCTTGGAGATTCATTAGTAGAAATAATAGATGAATAAATTATTATAAATCAGTGATAGAATTGTTATAAAAAATGCTATATAATAGAAAAATAGATTAGTATTAAGGAGGAATTGTTTATGGCAAGAGGAGGTTTCCCAGGAGGCTTCGGTGGAGGCAATATGAACAACTTAATGAAGCAAGCGCAAATGCTTCAAAAGCAAATGCAAGAAGCTCAAAAAGAAATTGAATCAGCAGAATTTGAAGCTTCAGCTGGTGGTGGTGCTATTACAGTGCGTGTTAGTGGAAAGAAAGAAGTATTAGGAATTAATATAAAACCTGAAGTAGTAGATCCAGATGATGTTGAAATGTTAGAAGATTTAGTACTTAGTGCAGTAAATGAAGCATTAAGAAAAGCTGATGAAGAAACTTCAAACAAAATGGGAAAATTAACAGGTGGAATGAATATGCCTGGTTTATTCTAGCATATCTACTTTTGATGGCATACAAGCTTAATTCTTGTATGTCTTCTTTATTAGAGATAAAGATTAATATGCATGTTTTGAAAGGAATGAATTAATATGGATTTTTATCCAGTGGCTATAGAAAAGTTAATAGAAGAGTTTGCAAAACTTCCAAGTATAGGACAAAAGACAGCACAAAGACTAGCCTTGCATGTTTTAAATTTACCTGAAGATGAAGTTAAAGAGTTTGCAGGGGCTTTAGTTAAGGCAAGAGGAACTATTAAGTATTGTTCGGTATGTGGGAACTTTACGGATAAAGATCCATGTTCTATATGTTCAAATCCTAATAGAGATAATAGTGTAATATGTGTAGTTGAGCAGCCTAAGGATATAATGACTATGGAAAAAGTTAAAGAATTCAATGGTACATATCACGTCTTACATGGTAATTTATCTCCAATGCAAGGAAGAGGCCCTCAAGATATAAGGATTAGAGAATTAGTTTCAAGAATGAAGGAAGAAGTGAAAGAAGTAATTTTAGCAACTAATCCTAATATAGAAGGAGAAGCGACAGCTATGTATATATCTAAAATATTAAAACCTCTTGATGTTAAGGTCACAAGGATAGCTTCAGGTTTGCCTGTAGGTGGAGACTTGGAGTATGCAGATGAAGTTACTTTATCCAAAGCTTTAGAGGGAAGAAAAGAGATATAAAGGAGGGCCCAATAATAAATGGACCCTTTAATAGATAGATGGGAGTTTTAGAAGTTTTGTTTGATAATGAGTGAAAAGCTTCTTATAGAAATAGTATATGTGAGTTAAGTTAAAAGTGTTACCTTTAAATGTTAAAAATGTATATTTGATCAAATAAATGGCAAGACTCTAGATAAATTATTTGGAGGCATGTTATGAATAAAAGAAATATTATTGAATATGTTAAAGGTATAATAAGTAACAATAAAACAGATGATGAATTAATTACTGAAATTGAATATGCTTTACTTGAAATTGAAACAGCAAGAAATATTTTTAATAATGTTGAAGATCCAAGGCTTATTGAAGTTGCAATATACTCAGAAGAGGTTGCTATGAAGAGATTTGATCATTTACTATCTATTGCAAGGGAACGAGGAATTTCGGTAAGTAATGAGTATATTGTTGATAAATTTTTAGAATTAGCTGAATAGGATAGTAGTGAGGTGAGAAAATGGAATTATTACAATCTGCAGATACTAGATTAATAATATATGGATTAATAGGTGTAGTCTTATTATTTCTTTTACTTAAACTTTTTAAGTGGCCATTAAAGATATTATTAAATGGTATATTTGGAGTCGTACTTTTATATATAGTTAATTTAATCGGAGCGAGCTTTAATTTTCACATAGGAATTAATTTAGTAACTGCTTTGATTGCAGGTACATTAGGTATTCCTGGTGTAGCAGCACTTATAATATTTAAGTTATTTATGTAAAGATAGAGCCCTTCAAAATGAGTTGAATCATTTTGAAGGGTCTTTTTTTATACAGAAATATATTTAGAATTAGTTAAGGAATTCTTAAGATGTTATTTACAGAAATATTAAGTTTTGGAGGATAGTATTAGTTATAGGTATTAAGGAGGAAAAATAATGAATGTTTTAGAAGTTAAAGGTGTAAAGAAGAGACTAGGCAAAAGAGAAATTATAAAAGATTTAAATCTAACAGTTGAAGAAGGCGAAATATTTGGTTTTTTAGGGCCTAATGGAGCTGGAAAGACTACTACAATAAGAATGTTGGTTGGACTTATAGCTCAAAATGAAGGGGATATATCAATTTGTGGACATAGTGTTCAAAAGGATAAAGAAGAGGCTCTAAGATACGTGGGAGCAGTTGTAGAAAATCCTGAGTTATACAAGTACTTATCAGGAAGAGAAAATCTTATGCAAATAGCTAGGATTAGAGGAGTGTCTAAGGAAGAAGTGGAAGAACTTATTGAACTTGTAGGATTAAAAGATAGAATTAATGACAAGGTTAGAAAGTATTCATTAGGAATGAAGCAAAGATTAGGACTTGCAGCAGCTTTAATAGGAAATCCTAAGTTATTGATTTTGGATGAACCTACAAATGGACTTGATCCATCTGGAATACTGGATTTTAGAGATATAGTTAAGAAGGCTGCTAAAGAAAAGGGTATGTCTGTATTTATTTCATCTCATATTTTAAGTGAAGTGCAAAATCTTTGTGATAGAGTTGCCTTCATCAATAAAGGAATTATACAATCAGTAGAAAAAATTAGTGATAACAGTGTAGAAACTGAATTAGATAGTTTAACATTGAAGGTAGCAAAAGATGAAGTCAAGGCAGTAACTATATTAAAAACTTTAGGTAATGTCAGAGATGCACAGATTAAGGAAAATGAAATTCATATTATAATAGAATTTGGAAGTACTAACATTGTATTAAAAGAACTCATAAATAAAAATATAGAAGTTGAAGAGATATATAGAAATAGAAGTGAATTGGAACAAAGATATATGGAACTTGTGGAAGGAGGAATGAGATAATGATATTTACATTAATAAAGAATGAATTAATAAAGCTACTTAGGAGAGGAAAGACTTGGGTAGTCTTTGGTTTGTTTTTAGCTCTTATTACAGGATCTATATTCCTTAGCTACTATGGGTCTAAGGATTCTGAATATCGAAATTCTCCACAAGGGCAAATTGAATCGTTGAATAGACAAATAGATTTAGCTAATAATAGAATTAAAGATGCGGAAAAAAGTTCTGAATCATGGGCTAAAGAAGAAGTTATAAATAGTAAGCAACAAATAGAGAAAGATCAAGAATTAATTAAGATACAAGAAGATTTGTTAAAAAATGAAAATGACCCGAATAGCTGGAAAAAGAATTTAGAAAATGAAAAAGAAAATATAGAGAAAACTTTAAATGACAAAAGTGGAAATGAAGAAAGCAAACAATATCAAAATGAAAGATTAGAAGCAATTAATTATTATTTAGATAATGATGTAAAACCAATTGAATCATGGAAGTTTAATGCTATAAACTATTTAAAAGATATTATTCAGGTTTTAGGATTAATAATATTAGTATCAGGTATTGCTGTATTTATGAGCGATATGGTATCAGGGGAATCGACACCTCCTACTCTAAAATTCTTATTGGTACAGCCTATATCAAGAGGCAAGGTGATTTTATCAAAGTTTATTGCAGTTGTTATCACAGTTGTAAGTATGATAGGTGGACTTGAACTTCTAGCTTTCGGAGTAGTAGGAGTTGTAGGTGGATTTGATGGAACAAAAATACCTGAAATAATTCATAAAACATATGAATTTGATTATTCAAACTTAAATAGAATGGGTGAACCTATGATTAAGCAAGTGACTAATAGTGGATTTACGGCTACAAGAGGAGATGCTTTGCTTCAAAGCTTTGGGTTACAAGTTTTATTCATTATCACTTGCTGTGCATTTGTATTTTTGATATCAGCTTTATTTAAAAGTAGTATGACAACTATGGCTTTAACTGTAATAATATCAGTAGCAAGTACTATGGCATGTATGGTATCTGCTAAAGTAGCTAAAGTAGCTCACCTTATGTTCTTTAACTATGGTAGAAGTGGGGATGTAATTAGTGGAGATATTAGTGGAGTGTTTCAAAATCCTAATTTCAACATTAGTTTAGGTATTGGATTAATGATAGGAACTATAATATTTTCTTATGTAATTGCCCACATTGTATTTAGTAAAAAAGATATATTAATTTAATTTTGTTACTCAAAAAGAAATTAATAAGGTTATAATTATACTTCAACGTAATAAAATATGATAAGAAAGAAGATATTCTAGAGATTTTCAAAGTAATTTTGAAAGTCTCTTTCTTATTGTATTTAGCATAAGTACTAGCTTTATAGTGTGAGAATATAAAAATAAATATTTCATTTACTTCTACTCATTTATTTAAATGAGTTTTTTTATAATGCTTTGGAGTATAATTATCCTAGTAGACTTATAAAAATATATTCTATATAACTATAATTGTAAGTAAGAAGAGGAGATGATTTTATGCCAGCAGGTAATGGAGTTAATTGTGGAGAGTGCCCAGAAAAGAAAAGTGGTGAATGTGCTGGAGATGATTTGGGATGTCTATGCTATAAGTGTCCGAGAAAATTGGCGCAATGTATTTGTGTTAAGTATTGCAGAGAAACAGAGTCGGTATTATATTTTGAAAAATGATGTGGATAATTATTAAATTAATATAAAGAAATATATAATAAAGAATATATTGACATGTCAGGTGAATAATATTATTATATTAATTAATCAATATATAGGTGTATATTACGGAAAAGTTAAATATTACTTAAGATGTATAACAAAGGGGTTATGAAGCGGTGAAGCATTGTAACCTCTTTTAATATATTAAAGAACTAAGCAATTGGGGATTTATAACTTTAAAAGAAAAGGTTTATAAATAAAGATCAAAAATAATAAGGGGGAATAAAAAATGAAATTAAAAAAAGTGTTAATGGTATTATCCTTAATGCTGACAGCATCAATGGCTGTTTCTTGTGGGGGGGCAGCAAATAGTTCATCTGTAAGTAAAGAAAAGTCAGATTTAACATCTTCAATAGTTACAACTTATGATGCTACTGATATGAGCAAAAATCCTGAAACAGCTAAAAATAGAAAGGATACATTGATAATTGGAACGGAAGCTCCTGATGGGGTACTTAATCCTTTATATGCAGAGAGTTTGAATGACGATTATATTACTGATAGTATGTATGAGTATTTAATGACTAATACAGAAAATGGAGAAGTAGAGGATAACCTACTTGAAAGCCATGGCTTGTCAGATGATGGTTTAACATATACTTTTAAATTAAAGAAAGATTTAACATGGTCTGATGGGAACAAAATAACTTCAAAAGATATAGCATTTCCTATTAAAGTTGTATGTGATGGAACATATACAGGCCCTTTAGATTTTGTTACAGGAAAAACAAAAATAAAAGGTGGTAGAGATTACAAAGAAGGAAAAGCAGAAGATATATCAGGAATTCAAATTGTAGATGATGAAACTATAAAAATAACTTTAGAAGAAAAAAGTTCATCAGCTATATATGATTTAGGAGTTTTTAGACCTATTCCTGAAAGTTATTATGGAAAGTACTATAGACATGGAAATACAGATGGATTAAAGGAAACATATAAAAAGCCAGGACCTGTATCTGGTGCTTATAAGTTGACTTCTTACAAAGAGGGGCAAGAAATTGATTTAGAAGCAAATTCTAAATATCATAAAGGAACACCAAAAACGAAGAATCTTATATATAAGATTACTGAGGAAGATGTACAAATTCCAATGTTACAATCTGGAGATGTAGATATAGTCAGTCCTACTGTTTCAGAAGACAATGTAGAAACTATAGAGGGATTAGGGTATATGTCATATAAGTTATTCCCAACTAACGGATACGGATATATAGCATTTAATGAAGCTAAGCCAATATTTAAAGATAAAGCTGTAAGACAAGCATTGGCAACTGGTTTAGATAGAGCTAAAATAGTCAACTCAGTATATGGAAAATATGCAAGTGTTATAAATGTTCCACAATCTAAAGCTTCATGGGCATATGCAGATGGGGACAAAGATTATGCGTTTGACATGGATAAGGCCAAAAAGATGTTAGATGATGCTGGATGGAAAGTAGGATCAGATGGAATAAGAGAAAAAAATGGTCAAAAGCTTGAAATTAACTTTACAGGAACTACTCCAAATTCAGTAGTAGATGCGCTTTTATCAGTAGCTACAGATAACTGGAAAGAACTTGGAATTAAGTTCACTAGTGAAAAGATGGACTTTAATTCAATGACAGCAAAACAAAAGACTGGCAATTGGGATATGTTATTCATGGCATGGGTATTAACAGCAGATCCCAATGATAGTCCTATATATGGAACAAACGGATCACAAAATAAAACTGCATATTCAAATTCTAAAGTTGATGAGATATATAAGAAGATAGCAGCAGAATCAGATAAAGATAAGCAAAAAGAACTATTCAAAGAATTGTATAAAGAATTGAATGAAGATTTACCATATATCTATATGTATCAAAGAAATGATATGTGGGCATATAATGGAAGAGTTAAAGGATTAGAAGTTTCTCCATACGTACGTTATACTTATAATCTTTACAAGGTGTCTGTAGAAGATTAATTGAATTAATAAAAAGTTATTAAAGGCATCTTTTAATGATGCCTTTAATAGATTAAGTATATTAATTGTGGAATGGAGAAGGTTAAATGATACAGTATATTATAAAAAGGGTATTAAAAATGATACCAATAATGTTTATTTTATCTATTATATTTTTTGTTATAGTAAACTTAACACCAGGGGACTTTGTTGATACAAAGGCTAATCCTAATATGAGTGCGGAAAAAGTTCAAGAACTGAAGGAGATTTATGGATTCGATAAACCAGTACCAGTTAGATATATTAATTGGGCTAAAAAAGCTATTCTAATGGACTTTGGGGATTCATTAAAATATAAAGAGCCTGTTAGTAAGGTTTTGGGAGATTATGTATGGAATTCATTTTACTTAGCTTTTGTATCATTTATATTGTGTTTAATTATATCAATACCTATAGGAATTATATCAGCAGTCAAGCAGTATTCAAAGTTTGATAAAACGTTTACCATACTAACGTTTATAGGAATATCACTTCCATCATTTTTCATAGCATTAGTTTCTATAAATATTTTTTCATTAAAGCTTGGAATTCTTCCTGTAGCAGGAATGAGTACTGCAGGGACTAATTATACAGGAATGGCTAAGTTTATGGATCTTTTAAAACATATGTTTTTGCCAGTTGCTACACTAACTATATTAAATATAGGAAACTATATTAGGTATGTTAGAACTTCCATGCTTGAAGTTATTAGACAGGATTATATTCGCACAGCTAGAGCTAAGGGGTTAAAAGAAAAAGTGGTTATATATAAACATGCATTAAGAAATGGGCTAATACCGATAATTACATATATAGGATTAACTATACCATCACTTTTTGCAGGAGCTATAATAACAGAAACTATTTTTGTTTGGCCTGGAATTGGTAAAGTTGGCTATGATGCTATTGTTAATAGAGATTATACACTTGTTATGGGATTCAACATGTTTATGGGCATATTGACCTTAATTGGGAATTTGCTTTCTGATGTTTTATATGCAGTGGTTGATCCACGAATTAGATTGAAATAGGAGGAAGGCTAATGGAAAGTTTAGTTAATGAAAAAGAGCAAGAAATAATATCACCTTCAAAAATGGTGTTGAATAGATTGAAAAAGAATAAATTAGCCATGCTTGGCTTAATACTTATAATAATTATTGTTTTATTTAGTTTTGTTGGACCATTTTTTATGAAGTATGGCTATAATACTCATACAGATGATCTAAAAATGCCACCAGGAGGTGGACATGTATTAGGAACTGACTATTTAGGTAGGGATATGCTAACTAGATTAATGTTCGGAGGAAGAATATCAATATTGGTTGGAGTTGTAGCTGTATTAATAGAAACTATAGTAGGTACTTTAGTAGGTGCTATAGCAGGATATTATAAAGGAAAAGTGGATTCTATTTTAATGTCTATAACAGATATTTTTTTAGCTCTTCCTTTCTTACCTATAATATTAGTTTTGGGTAGTGTATTATCAGACCTTAAGGTAAGTGCTTCTCTAAGGATTGTATTTTTAATTTTCATAATAGGAATATTATCTTGGCCAACTATTGCAAGACTTGTTAGAGGTGAGATTTTATCTTTAAGAGAACAAGAATTTATGCAGGCAACAGAAGCTTTAGGTCTTAGAGATAGAAGAAAAATAATAAGACATTTAATTCCGAACGTTATTCCAGTAATAATAGTAAATGCAACTCTTGGAATAGCATCAGCTATTTTAACAGAATCAGCTTTAAGTTATCTTGGAATGGGAGTTGCTGAACCTGTTCCTTCATGGGGAAATATGATTACTATTGCAAATAATCTTCCGGATTTTAAAAATAGACCTTGGCTTTGGGTACCACCAGGTATATGCATACTAATAATTACTATGGGAGTAAATCTATTAGGTGATGGACTTAGAGATGCATTAGATCCAAAGATGAAGAGATAGGGGGAAGAGGTATGAGTAATAATTTATTAGAAATAAAGAGTTTAAAGACCTTTTTCAAGATAGAAGCTGGAATAGTCAAAGCAGTTAATGATGTTTCATTTAGTGTAAGAAAAGGTGAAACAGTTTGTATAGTTGGGGAATCAGGTTGTGGAAAATCAATAACTGCCATGAGTATTATGGGATTAATTTCAAAGGACAATGGTAGTATTGAAGGTGGAGAAATATTATATGATGGCAAAGACTTGTTAAAATTGTCAGATGAAGAAATGAGAAAAATAAGAGGTAAGGATATTGCTATGATATTTCAAGAGCCTATGAGCTCTTTGAATCCTGTATTTACAATTGGACTTCAAATTTCAGAGAGTTTAATGATTCATGAAGGAATGGATAAAAAGGCTGCAAGAAAGAGATCTATAGAGTTATTAGAAGAAGTAGGAATACCTAGAGCAAATGAAATAGTAGATTCATATCCGCATGAGTTATCAGGAGGAATGAGACAAAGAGTAATGATAGCTATGGGGCTTTCTTGTAATCCGAAAGTATTAATAGCAGACGAGCCGACAACGGCATTGGATGTTACGATTCAAGCTCAAATTTTAGACCTTATGAGAGGCATTAAAGATAAATTCAAAACTTCCATACTTTTGATTACACATGATCTTGGAGTTGTTGCTGAAATGGCAGATTATGTTGTGGTTATGTATGCTGGAAAAGTTGTAGAAGAGGCCCCTGTTATGGAGATATTTAAAGAAACTTCTCATCCATATACTATTGGATTGCTAAAATCAAAACCCAAATTATCAGAAAGACAAACAGAACTTTATTCAATACCAGGGCAAGTTCCAAATCCAGTAGGAATGAAGGAGTGTTGCTATTTCTGTGATAGATGTGATAAGGTGATGGATATATGCAAAACCTCTATACCTAGTTTGAAGCTTATTGGTGAAAATCATAAGGTTGCATGTTGGTTATATGATGAAGAGACTGCATCAAAGGAGGAGAAGAAATAATGACAGAGGAATTAGTATTAAAAGTAGAAAACTTAAAGCAATACTTTCCTATTATGGGGGGCTTTTTTAAACATAGAGTTGGAGATGTAAGAGCTGTTGATGATGTTTCTTTTGAAATAAAGAAAGGGGAAACCTTAGGTATTGTGGGGGAATCTGGGTGTGGTAAATCTACTACTGGGAGAACTATATTACAATTACTTAAACCTACGGCAGGCAAAGTATATTTTAAAGGACAAGAAATAAGTGCTATGAAAAAGACAGAACTTAGAAGTCTTCGTCCTAAGATGCAGTTAGTATTCCAAGATCCATATTCGTCATTAAATCCAAGAATGACAGTTGGTCAAATAATAGGAGAAGCTTTAATTGATCATAAATTAGTATCAAAAGATGGATTAAGAAAAAAAGTTCTTGATACAATGAGTCAGTGTGGGTTGCCAGAATATTATATAGATAGATTTCCACATGAATTTTCAGGGGGACAAAGACAAAGAATAGGAATTGCTAGAGCTCTAGCATTAGATCCTGAATTTATTGTAGCTGATGAGCCAGTTTCGGCATTAGATGTTTCTATACAAGCTCAAATAATTAATTTGTTAGTAAAACTTCAAAAGGAAAAGGGATTTACATATATGTTTATATCTCATGACCTTTCTGTAGTTGAGCATATATGTACTAGAGTAGGTGTTATGTATCTTGGTTCTATGATGGAGCTTACAGATAAAGAAGAATTATTTGAAAATCCTCTGCATCCATATACTAAAGCATTATTGTCTGCAATTCCTATTCCAGATCCAACAGCAAAAAGAGATAGAATAATATTAAAAGGAGATATTCCGTCTCCAGCAAATCCTCCTAATGGATGCAAGTTTCATACTAGGTGTCCTTATGCAAGTGATATATGTGAAAATGAAGTGCCAGAGTATAGAGAAGTAATAAAAAATCATTTTGTAGCTTGTCATAAAGCAAATGAGGGATAGAAGATGAATCCATTTAGTATTAGGAGATTTGAAAAGATAGAAGACAAAGAAAAACGAAAAGAGGAATTACAACAACTAAAGAGTGAGAATTTAGGGAAAAAAGATATTTTAGCTCTTATAATAGCTTTATTTCAATTAATTCTTCCTATAGCAGCAATTGTAGCTTTTTTATATTTCTTGGTTATACTTTTTTTGACAAAAGTATGGATGTATTAGAAATGAAAAAAGAACTGATTTAAATAAGATTTAATTCTTATATAAATCAGTTCCTTTTCTTTTATGATGAAAAAAAAATTAAGGGGAAATAATAATATATTGTAGGATAATTTGGAGTGGTAAAGTATTGAATTGAAATGTAATTAGTAGTAAAATTAACAAAAAGGTTAAAATATACTATTAACCTTGATAATATAATAAAAATTGGGGGGATATGCTATATGCATAAGAGATTATTTATTCCAGGTCCAGTTGAAGTCCGTCCTGAAGTTTTAGAAAAGATGGCAACACCTATGATAGGACATAGGAGTAAGGATGCTTCAGCACTTCAAAGAAGAATTAGTGATAATTTGAGAAAAGTATTTTTCACTAAGAGTGAGATCCTTCTTTCAACCACTTCAGGTAGTGGTCTTATGGAAGGAGCAATAAGATGTGGAACACTAAAGAAAGCGGCAGTATTTTCAGTTGGGGCCTTCGGTAAGAGATGGTATGAAATGGCCAAGTTCAATAATGTATCAGCAGATATCTTTGAATATGAAATGGGGAAAGCAGTTGATCCAAGTGATGTCGAAAAGGCATTAGCAACTGGCGAATATGATTTAGTTGCAGTAACTCATAATGAAACTTCAACTGGTGTTATGAATCCTGTTGAAGAAATTGGGGAAGTAATTAAAAAGTATCCAGATGTTGTTTACATTGTGGATATGGTGAGTTCAGCAGCTGGTAGTAAGGTGGAAGTAGACAAGTGTGGTATAGATATATGTATCACATCATCTCAAAAGTGTCTTGGGTTACCTCCAGGATTAGCAGTCTGTACTTTCTCTGAAAAAGCTCTTAAGAGAGCAGAGCAAGTACCAAATAGAGGATATTATTTGGATTTACTACAACTTTACAAGTATATTCAAAAGAAAGATTATCAATATCCGTCAACTCCTTCACTTTCGCATATGTTTGCTTTAGATTATGAACTAGATTATATATTGAATGAAGAAGGATTAGAAAACAGGTTTTCGAGACATAAAGAAATGGCTGAAGTTGTTAGAAATTGGGCAAGAGAACATTTTGAGCTATATTCTGATGAAAATCACTTATCAAATACAGTAACTAATATTAAGAATACAAGAAATATTGATGTGTCAGCATTAAATAAAGCGCTTGGGGAAAGAGGATTCCAAATATCTAATGGATATGGAAGTTTAAAGGATAAGACTTTTAGAATAGCTCATATGGCAGACTGTCAAGTTAAAGATATTAAAGACTTATTAAAAAACATTGATGAAATATTAGAATTTTAATAGATGGAGTTTAGAGATAAAAATCTCTAAACTCTAATAACTATATAAACAATAAGTAAAGATTATAAGGGGGATTAATTTAATATGATTAGAGTATTAACAAACGATGGGTTAGAAGCAACTGCCATAGAAAATTTAAAAGCAGCAGGAATAGAAGTTGTTAATGAGCATATAGATCAAGACAAGCTTGGGGAAGCGTTAAAAGAATTTGATGCGTTAGTTGTTAGATCAGCAACAAAAGTTACTAAAGAGGTTTTAGATAAAGAAGAAGGCGGAAAATTAAAATTAGTGGTAAGAGCAGGTGTCGGAATAGATAATATAGATGTAGTAGCAGCTGATGAAAAAGGTGTTACAGTTAAAAATACACCAAATGCTAGTTCTGGTTCAGTTGCTGAATTAGCACTTGCTCACATGTTTGCAGTTGCAAGATTTGTAAATATTGCAAATGTAACTATGAGAGATGGAGAATGGAATAAGAAAAAGTATGAGGGAATAGAACTTAGCGGAAAAACCTTAGGAATAGTTGGAATGGGTAGAATCGGTAGATCTTTAGGAGCTAAAGCTACTGCTTTAGGGATGAAGGTAGTTTATACTGATTTGTTTGGTAAACAAGATTCATTAGTATATGATTTTCTTTCAATGGAAGAATTATTTAAAGCTTCTGATTTTATATCATTACATGTTCCATATGATAAAACTAAGGGATCATTGATAGGAAAGAAAGAATTTGATTTAATGAAAGATGGAGTTTATTTGATAAACTGTGCTAGAGGTAAAGTTGTAAATGAAAAAGCTTTATTAGAAGCTCTTGAAAGTGGTAAAGTTGCAGGTGCTGGAGTAGATGTATTTGAACAAGAACCAACATTAAATGAAGCTTTAGTAAAACACCCAAGAGTAAGTGTTACTCCACATATAGGGGCATCAACTAAAGAAGCTCAAAATAGAATAGGTGAGGAAGTAGTTTCTACAATTAGAACATTCTTTAACATCTAATAAATACTAGGGGGAAATCGAGATGGCTATAGTTAGAGCTTTTAAGGCAATAAGACCAATTGAAGAATTAGCGTCAAAGATAGCTGCACTTCCTTATGATGTAATGAATAGCGATGAAGCAAGAGTAATGGTAAAGGATAATCCTTATTCATTTTTGCATGTAGATAGAGCTGAGATAGATTTAGATCCATCGATAGATATACATGATAAGAAGGTTTATGCAAAGGCAAGAGAAAATTTAGATAATAAAGTTATTAATAAAGAATACGTTCAAGATGAACATCCATGTCTGTATATTTATAGACAAATAATGAAAGGAAGATCTCAAACAGGATTAGTATTTTGTGCATCTATAGATGATTACATTAATAATAATATTAAGAAACATGAGTTTACTAGAGCTGATAAAGAGCAAGATAGAATAAATCATGTTGATTATTGTGATGCTAATACAGGACCTATATTTTTAACTTATAAAGAAGATGATGTAGCTTCGGAAGTTATAAAAGCATGGACAAAAAGAAGACCAGTATATGATTTTGTTTCAGAAGATGGAATAAGTCATATTGTTTGGGTTATAGATAATGAAATTATAGTAAATGAAGTAATTGAGTTGTTTAAGGATGTTAAGGCATTTTATATAGCTGATGGACATCATAGGTCAGCCTCAGCTGTAAAGGTTGGGCTTAAAAGAAGAGAAGCTAATCCAAATTTTACTGGAGAAGAAGAATTTAATTATTTTTTAGCAGTAGCATTTCCAGATAATGATTTAATGGTAATGGATTATAACAGAGTAGTTAAGGATTTAAATGGATTAACTAAAGCTGAACTTATAGATAAGCTTCAAGATAAGTTTATAGTAACAAAATCTAAAGATAATGAAGCTGTTAAGCCAAGTAAAAAACATACTTTTGGAATGTATGTAGAGGATAATTGGTATGTTTTAGAGGCTAGAGATGGCATATATAATGAAAATGATCCTATAGATTGTCTTGATGTTGCTATACTACAAAATAATGTGTTAAATCCTATTTTAGGAATAGAAGATGTAAGAACTTCTGATAGAATTGATTTTATTGGAGGAATTAGAGGTATTAAAGAACTTGAAAGAAGAGTTCATAAAGATATGAAGATAGCATTTTCTATGTATCCAACAGAAGTTTCAGATATAATGGATGTTGCGGATATAGGAGAGGTAATGCCACCTAAGTCAACATGGTTTGAGCCAAAACTTAGAAGTGGATTGTTTGTGCATAAATTAAGTTAGTTGCATCTTTCAAAGAAGTTCGACTAAGAGATAGGAAGAGCTAATAAAGAGGCAGAGAGAAGCAAAGATATAAAAGAAGAGAGCATAAAAGGGAGGAATCAAAGTCTTTGAGCAGATTTGAAAAACTCGGATTTATGCTCTTTTTTTATCAAAGATCTATGAAAAGTTTAATTATATGAGAATTATAAAATAATTTGACAAGGGACGTATGTTTGATAATGTTCTTCATAGGAGTACTATTTAAATAGGATGGATATATATATGAATGTAGAGAAGAAATATAAAAAAATTATAGAAATTGTGGAGCAAAGATTAACGTGTTCAGCACATAATTTAGATCACGTATTTAGAGTTTATAATCTTTGCTTATTACTTGCAGAATATGAGAAGAGCGTTGATTTAGAAATACTTATTCCATCAGCGTTATTACATGATATTGCCAGAGTAGAAGAGAGCCAAGATAAAACAGGAAAAATTGATCACGCAGTTTTAGGTAGTATGTTGGCAGCGGATATATTAAGAAATTTAG
The DNA here is from genome assembly GCF_007115085.1 of Clostridium sp. HBUAS56017. Lineage (NCBI taxonomy): Bacteria > Bacillati > Bacillota > Clostridia > Eubacteriales > Clostridiaceae > Clostridium > Clostridium sp. HBUAS56017. The sequence goes on from NZ_SULK01000024.1 coordinate 54,765, forward strand.
GTTATGAAGAAGAGAAAATAAAGAAAATCAAACATTGTATCATAACACATAGGTTTAGAACGGGAAATGAGCCTAAAACAATAGAAGCTAAAATACTTTTTGATTCAGATAAACTTGATGTTATAGGAGCAAGTGGAATTGCTCGTACTTTTATGTTAGCAGGACAATTTGGACAAAGGTTAATAGCAAATGAGTCTTTTAATGAATATCTTAAGGATAATACAGTTGAAAATGGAAGGTTGAAAGATGTTTCAAAACATACTCCTTTTATTGAGTACGAGATGAAATTTAAAAAGATTCCAGATAAATTGTATACGGATAAAGCAAGAGAAATAGGAAAAGAAAGACTAAAATTTATGGCTGAATATTTTAATAGATTAAGGTTAGAAATAGATGGTGTTAAGTGAGATTAATCCAAATTACTCTTATAAAGTATAATGTATAAAATTAGAGAGGGATAAAATGGGAATATGCTAAAAATCAATTTTCATAAATTAAATACAATAAAAGAAGATAAATTATTATTTGCTGTGATAATGGCAAAGTTTAATGGGCGGTGGATTTATGTAAAGCACAAGAAGAGACAGACTTGGGAAATACCTGGAGGTCATAGAGAACCAAATGAAAATATAGATGATACTGCTTCAAGAGAATTATTTGAAGAAACAGGAGCAACGGAGTTTAATCTTACTCCTGTATGCATATATTCAGTAGAAAGTGATCAAGCAGGAGATTATACTGAGTCCTTAGGTGCATTATTTTATTCAGGAGTGAAAGCGTTGGGTAAGTTGCCTGATTTTGAGATAAATGAAATTAAATTATTTGATGATATACCAAACGAATTAACTTATCCGTTAATTCAACCGTTTTTGCATAAGAAAGTATTAGAATTTATCAATAAAGTTTAATTGTATGTATTTTTGCAATAAGAATATGAGGGAAAATTGTTGTGGAAAGCATTTAGCAGAAACAGGATTTTATCAATATAATTATTATTTCATTACTTCTATAGTGTTGATTTTATCAATCTTTATTTTATAGGAACATTAGCTAAAAGGATAGCTGGGGGAGGCTATCCTTTTTTGTATAAATTATCAAGACAAGTTATTAAATAATTGAAGAAGGTTAATGTAATGATTGGCTTCCCTAAGGACATGATCTCCAAGAAGAGGGACAATTATTGATTTAATTTTGCAGCCCAAAAGTCCTTCAGTTCCTTGAGTTTTAAAATCTCTTAATTTAATTGTTTCATCTAAGGTAGTATTTGTTAAATCAGATAGTGTTGATGAAATATTATCAGCTGTGGACGATTCTTCTCGTAAGGTTTCGAATTCTTGTCCAAAGTTATTTGTTATATCAAATAATTCTGCTTCTGTAGGATCTAGTAATCCTCTAATGAAATAAGAATGCTCTGACATTATCCTGTTCCAAAAAGTTTCTTGTTCAAGTATATCTTTATCATTCTCCGCACTAATAGAAATTCCCGATTGTAGTTTTGTTAATGTTTCTCTAAAAAGTATTGCCTCCCTAAGTATGTGATCTATTAATAGTGGATAAGCTGTGGTGAATATCTTGCAGGATAAAACATTATCTCTAAGATCGGTTTTAAATTTAATGAGCATGCTTGTCAATTCTATAGAATACTGATTTAATCTGGAAACATAGTCTGTTAACATTGCAATATTATTATTGCTATTATTATTTGTATTAGCAGATAAAGAATTTTCCATAGAAGTTATGTTTGAGTCTATATAAATACCGCTAACAGATTGTGTTGCTCTTTCAGCATCCATTGTATATTTAGTTACTATTTCATTAGAGTTTAATACTCTAGCTGGTATTACACCGTTAGATATGGATATTGCATTTGTAAGAAGGTTAGTAAATTGATTTTTAAAATAATCAGCTTGAGCAATTAGGTTTTGATCTTTTATTGAGAATGCTGCTTCTAGAAAGATAGAATGTTCTTTCATTATTCTTAGAAAGAATAAATTTGTTTCTAGTGATTGATTAATGAATTCTTGATTTGAAATCATTATGTTCTCCCGATATTATTATTATTTTAACAATATATAATATATTCAGAGTAATAAATTAAGTGAATCTAATTAGAGTTAAATAGAAAAGAGGTGAAGATCTGATGAATCTTCACCTAATATATCTTTATTATTATTTATTAGAAAGTGTAATTAAAACTATTTCAGATCTGCTTCCAGTTCTAATAGGAGGTCCCCATAGACCATATCCTGAAGAAACTACAAGGTTTGTATTGCCAAATTTACCATATCCATAATCTAAAGGGAAAATGGCATGTGTAATTAAATTTCCAGGGATAATCTGACCTTTATGTGTATGGCCTGAAACTTGAAGATCAATATTATCTCCTTCAGCTTCTTTTATATTTTGAGGATTATGATCTATAAGGATACTAAATTTATTGTTATCTATATTTGAAGACATATTATCTAAAGGTGGTCTTTTAGTACCTAGACGATCAGCAGTAACATCATCTCTACCTAAGATATAGAATTCATCATTTATTAAGGTTGATTCGTTTCTCAAAATATGAATACCTTGTTCAGTTAAGAGAGTACATAACTCATCAACTTTTCCTGTATAAAAATCATGATTTCCTGTAGCAAAGTAAGTCCCATAAGTACTTTTTATATCTTTAAGATGACTAAACATATTATCTTCAATAATAGGATCTAAGTTACCATCTACAAGATCTCCAGCTATTATCACTACATCAGCGCCTAATTTGTTTAATTCACTTTTCAATAGGTCTATTCTATTGTTTCCTCTGAAATATCCTAAGTGAAGGTCGGATACTAAAGCAATTTTTAATTTACCATCCTTAAGTTGTTTGTCAGTACTTATAGTATATTCTTTTACGTAAGGTGAATTAGCTAAAAAGGTACCAATTCCTACTATTAAAGTAGTTATTAATAATGATATCATGTAAAAGTCTAACTTGTTGTTTTTTGGCTTTAATAATTTTGTTAGAATAAAAGCTATAGGAAATAGCATTAAAATATAAGCAAAAAAAGCAAGATAGTAGGAACTTATAAAAGCTAAAACCTTGTTTAATATACTAGGAAGATTATAGGTTGCAGTTTCGTATATTATAAAAGAAGAAGAAATAAAGGCAAATATGCACCAATATACAATCTTATTTAATTTGTTTACCTTATTAATAGATTTATAAATTCTGTTGCCAACTAAGAAACTTAGTAAGAAATATAATATAGAGATTATAATAAATGCAAGCATAATATCCCTCCTAGGTTATAATGTTTTAGTATGTATAACAAAGGCGTTAATTCATACATAATGATGAGTTAACGCTTTCTAAGTTACATAGATAAAACTATCTCTTTTAGTAATGCAGTGGAGTTTTTAACAGCGATTGGAGTGAATTTTTCAAAATCCATATGCGCTCCATTATTAGCATTATCAGAAATTGATCTTATTATAACAAAAGGTATATTATTTAGATAACATACATGGGCAATGCTTGCTCCTTCCATTTCACATGATAGGGCAGAAAATTCCTTTTCAAGCCATTGAATTTTTTCTATGCTTGCTACGAATTCATCTCCTGATACAATTCTTCCGACAAATGTGTTTATGTCTTTAATTGATTTGCAAGCTTTTCTAGCTAATTCAACTAATTCTGTATCACATTTAAAATCAAAAGTATCCATTCTTGGAATTTGACCATGTGGATCACCAAAGGCTGTAGTGTCCATATCATGTTCCACTAAGTTGTCAGCGATAACTATGTCTCCTGGATATATCTCTTTTCCGATTCCTCCAGCAACACCAACGTTTATCACTTTATCAACCTTATATTCTGAAGCAAGAATTTGTGTACAGATTGCTGCGTTAACTTTACCTATACCACAAACTACAGCAACTACATCTTTACCCCATAACTTTCCTTTGTTAAAAGTAATGTTAGCTTTAACTTTTTTTTCTTCAAGAGACATATCTTGAAGTAAAATTTCTAACTCTTCGCTCATAGCGGCTATTATTCCTAAAGTCATATTTTATAAACCTCCAAAAAAATTAGGCTAACTTTATGTAGCCTAAAAAATAATGTTTCCAATAAGTATAGTGTATCAAATTTACTTAAGAAATACTATTCCATTTCTTTAAATATAAATATTTTCTTATTTGGATCTAAAGTACTTTCAAAATGTTCTTCATAAGTTAGTTCAAATTTCTTTTTTAATAAAATAATAATAGGTATGCTTATTAAAGTAGATATTATAGCATTTATAATCAATCCAGTAAGGCTAGATGGAACAAAGGCTATTAATGCAAGGACATTATTAGCAAAGTGTCCTGAAATGGTAAGAAATATAGATTTTGTTCTATAATATACATAACCTAAAAACAATCCAAGTAAAAATGCATTTATACCTTGTTGCAGATTTAAATGTGCAAAGGCAAAAAGGAATGCGGAAATAGGTAAAGCTATTTTAGGAGAATATTTTTTTAATAATCCTCCGAGAATTATTCCTCTAAAAACTACTTCTTCAACTATAGGTGCATAAAAGCATGCGCTACTTATTAAATAAAAATAGTTATTTTCAAAGATACTTGATGCCTCGCTCAAAATCTCGCTTTCAGGTAATAATGATACTAAAGGATATAAATATGCATCGAATAGCAACCTTAAGACAAGTATTGATAGGGCTATAAATATAAGTGATTTTTTACTAACTTTTTTATATGTGTTCTTTTCCCACTTAAGTTTACCAAAGGTATTGGACATTATAAAAATGAAAAGTGGAATGGAAAGAAGCTCGATGATGGCTATAAGGGTATAGTTGTCAGTAGCAAAATCATATCCAAATATCTTTGAGGCATAGATAGTAAAGAATAGGGATAGCAATTGCATTATACACAGTGCACCAAGACCTTTCCAAAAACCTACTTTAAAATTGAAACTCTCATTTTCTATATTAACTAGTGGATTTATAATAAAATTTAATATTTTTTTCAAAGAATAACCTCCCTAATTTTGCAACTTAATTTTAATTATATACAAAACATAGAGTATTTGTATATAATTTTATGCTTAGAACTCTTGTTTTAAGAAAAAATATAAAATAAAATATATAGGAAAGAAGGTGCTTAATATATGAGTATGTTACAACATTCCTTATCTAGAACAGAGTTATTAGTAGGAAGAGAAGGTTTAGATAAATTAAAAAATAGTAAAGTAGTAGTATTTGGTGTTGGTGGAGTAGGTAGTTTTACAGTAGAAGCACTAACTAGAGCTGGAGTTGGTGAGCTTATATTGATTGATGATGATACTGTTTGTTTGACTAATTTAAACAGACAGATTCATGCTACATATGATACTATAAGCAAAGTAAAAGTAGAAGTTATGAAAGAAAGAATTCTTTCAATAAATAGAAAGTGCATTGTCACAACTCATCAAGTATTTGTAGATAAAGATAATATACCTGATCTTATACCAGATGACACAGATTATGTTGTAGATGCCATTGATACAGTTTCAGCTAAAATTGCATTAGTAGAGTATTGTAATGAAAAGAATATCAGAATAATGAGCTCTATGGGAACAGGAAATAAATTCGATCCAACTCAATTTAAAGTTGCAGATATATATGATACTAAAATCTGTCCGTTAGCAAAAGTTATGAGGCGTGAGCTGAAAAAGAGAGGTATAAAACAACTAAAGGTAGTATATTCGGAAGAAATTCCTACAAAGCCAAGAGTTGAAGATGTAGTTACATGTAAAACAGGTTGTGTGTGTACTGGAGGTACTAAGAAATGTGCAGCTAAGAGACAGATACCAGGAAGTATTTCATTCGTACCACCTGTTGCAGGTATGATTATTGGGGGAGAAGTAATAAAGGATATAATAGGTATAAATTAGGATAAATAATTTAAAGTATATTCTAGTATGGTAATATTCTTCACTATATATATGGTAATATTCTTAAGAATATGCTGATAAAATGCCAGTAGAGAATGGTTAGTTAATTGAGAATTGAGGATAAAAGACGTAAGATTTTTTCAAAAAGTCTTACGTCTTTAGAAATTCTGAAAGATTTTAATCCACCATTCTCAATTTTTAACTTTAATTTCTAAATTGCTAAGATCTCCACTGTTCCTCTAGAAATCTTAATAACGCTGGATTAGCATTTAATGACTTACATAAAGCTTTATATTCTTCTAATTTATTAGGTTGTTCTTTAGTCAATTTTTGTGCTCTTATCATAAGGTTTTTTGGCGTTTCAAGAGGCGAAATATATTCTACAATAGAAACATTATAACCTTTAGATTCAAGCATAAGACCACGCATTCCATCAGTTAATGCATCGGCTATTCTTGCTTTTAAGATTCCATATTTAGTTATAGATTTGAATGGATCGTAATTATACTGACTTAATAGTTCACGATGGCAACAAGGGACAGCAATGATAAGGTCAGATTTTACTTTTATACCAAGGGCAAGAGCCATATCAGTAGCTGTATCACAAGCATGTAATGACATAACCATATTTATTTTTCTATTTGGCTTGTAGTCTTTAATGTCTATAGCTGCAAATTCCATGTTTCTGTATCCAAGTTCATTAGCAATAGATCTAGATGCTTTTATTACATTTTCAGAAATATCAAGACCTATAAAGTTACATTTGATTTTTTTTACTTCTGTTAAATAATAATTTAAAACAAAAGTTAAATAAGATTTTCCACAACCGCAATCTAAGATAGTTATTGTTTCATCTTTTGGCAAAGTATCTAATTCTTTTTCAATAAGTTCAACATAATGGTCAATCTGATTATATTTTCTAATCTTATCGTTTAATATCTTGCCATCTTTACTCATTATTCCTATTGCTTTAAGAAGAGGATTAGCTTTTCCGACCTTAATTAAATAATTTCTATTTAATAATGTAGATGTATTTTCATGATTATCAGTTTCTTCGATACTTTCTTCTTCTTTAGTTGTCATTTTAACATTTTTATTATCAGCAGTTATTGTAATAATAGTACCTCTTTCAGAGTAGGTTAATGTTAAAGACTCGTATTTTTCAGCTTCCTCACATATATTAGCAAGTAAATTTTCCATAGTGAGGGATGAACTTATTCCGTTAAAGTTGAATGTTATATTGTTATTATCATATGTCCCTATTCCTTTAAATTTCTTTAGACCAGCAATATATACAATGCTAATACTTTTAAATAAATCATTATTTTCAATAAATCTATTCTGTAGTCCTAAAAAGAAGAAATTCAATTTAGATATATTTTGCTTATTCAAATTATCACCTATCCTTTATAAAAAAGTTGCTATAAACTAATATAAGCATAATAGAATTAAATATCAATAGTAATCATAGTATTGCTGAATTATAAAAAAATAATATATAATGATAATTATAAGATGTAAGTGGTGGGAGATGACTTTATGTTGCAAGAACAAGGTGTAACTATTGTAAGAAGTTCCGATAATGCAAAAGATTATGTAATAAGAGATAAAAATAAAATTAATATTGGTAGATTTACAATTGTAGATTTAGATGAAGAGAATAAAAAATGTAGCATTAAGTTAAAATTTTATAGAAATGATGATTATGAATTGTTGAAAGAAACTTTAAGTTTGATATTGAAAGCTACGTTTAAAGATATAAATATAAATAAGGTTAATGTTTACACAGTAGATACTATATCACTATCATCTTTTTTAGATTTAGGGTTTATTCTTGAAGGAATATTTTTTGACAATATATATTCTCAAGGGATCTATCGGAATGAGATATCTATGGGGATTTCAAGAGATGATTATAATGTAGGAGTTAGAAATAACTTAGTAGAATTATATTCTGATAATATTATGATAAAACTACTAACACCTGAAGATTCTGAAGCACTATTAAAGTATTATCTAGATAATAAAGAACATTTAAGGGCTTTTGAACCTATGAGAGATAATAGTTTTTATACTATAGAAGTGCAGAAAAATATATTAAGTCAGAGTTATAGACAATTTCTAAATGGGACGGCTGTAGATTTTGGGATTTATAAGGACGATAGGTTTATTGGGAAGTTAAAAATTTCAAATATAGTTAATGGGATATTTAAAAGCGCAACAATAGGGTATTCTATAGATAAGGATGAACAAGGGAAGGGATACATGAAGGAAACTGTTAATTTAGCAATAAATTATGCTTTTGAAGAGTTGCAACTTCATAGATTAGAAGCATCTGCGTTAGTAGAAAACAAAAAATCACAGAATGTATTATTAGGATGTGGCTTCAAGGAATTAGGAGTAAATGAACAGTATCTCTTTATAAATGGAAAATGGAGAGATCATATAACTTATTATATTACTAATAAACGTATGAAGGGGATGGCGTAATGAGTATAAAACTTAAACATGATGAAGTCGTTTCTAAAGTTTTTAATAATAACATTATATTGGTAAATTCAGATCATAAGGAAAAGATTCTTTTTGCTAAGGGAATTGGTTTTGGGAAGAAACATGGGCAGACTATATGTAAAGGAACTGAAGTTGATAAGATATTTACTATAGAAGATACTGAAAATAGAGCTAATTTTAATAATATAATTGACAAAGTTCATAAAGATTTCTTTGCAGTTTGTGAAGAAGCAATATATGAAGTCTCTAAGCAAATAAATAAGGAATTAAACGAAAGTATTCATATAGGCCTTATTGATCACTTGTCCTTTGCCATTAAGAGAATGAAGAGCAAAGAGATAATTGAAAATCCCTTTTTAGTTGAAATAGAAACACTGTATCCAAAAGAGTTTACCCTTGCAAGGATGGTAGCTGATAAAGTGGCTAACTTTGCAAAAGTGGATATGCCAGATGATGAAATTGGATTTATAGCACTACATATACATTCGGCTATAAATAACGGAAGTATATCTAATACGCTTAAAAATAATTATTTAGGCAGCACCATAGTTGAACATGTTGAGGATAGGTTAAATATAGAAATAGATAGGAAGTCTTTGGATTATGCTAGATTTTTGACTCATATTAAATTTGCAGTACAAAGAATATTAGAAAATAAGAATGTTGATAACCAGTTAGGAGAAATTATAAAAAATACATATAAAGAATCTTATGAAATAGCAAAAGAAGTTGCAGAAATAATAGGCAAAGAGCTAAAGGTTCATGTTAAGGATGATGAAGTGACTTTCTTAACAATTCACATTGAAAGATTTAGAATTTCTTTAAATCAATAAAAAAAATGTCGATTAAACCTTTACAAAGCGAAAATCATGTGGTATTATGTAAACATAATCAAATAATTAAGGTGTAACTGGTAATGCAGGCAAGACTTTATATAACGAAATGTGTTTTTGCATATTTAAAAATATGCAGGGCATAATAAGTTATTATTAAAGTCTTTTTTTGTTACTCAATTTTAGTATATAAGCTGGCCAGCTTAATATAAAGAATACCTTATTAAAAATTTTTATTAATCTATATAAAGATTTGGAGGAATTATCAATGCTTAAATATTTACAAAGAATAGGTAAAGCAATTATGCTACCAATAGCAGCTTTACCAATAGCAGGTATATTACTAGGAATAGGTGGAGCACTACTTGGAATTGCAAAATTAGACAATCCACCAGCAGTATATGAACCACTTATAGCTTTCGTTAACATATCAGCAGTTACAGCAATATTAACTGTAATGAATGATATCGGTAACATTATTTTTGGAAATCTTCCAGTATTGTTTGCAGTAGGTGTTGCAGTAGGCTTAGCTAAGAAAGATAAAGGTACAGCAGCGCTAGCAGCAGTATTCGGTTTCATAGTAATGAATCAAGTTATTTCAACATTACTTGGATTAGGTGTAACTCAACTTGGAGTTTTAACTGCAAGTAACATTACTGATCCAGATAAGGCAGCGTATGCGACTTATGTTACAAAGAGTCTCGGAATATTTACATTAAATATGTCAGTTTTTGGTGGTATTATAACAGGTATAATTACAGCGATATTACATGACAGATTCCACACAATTCAATTACCACAAGTTATTGGATTCTTCTCAGGAGCTAGATTCGTACCAATAATAACATCTATTACTATGGCAATAGTTGGAGGGATATTAGCTTTTGCATGGCCAGTAATTCAAGGTGGTATTGCAGGAGTAGCTAATTTAGTTAGAGAAGCAGGTCCTGTTGGAACATTCTTCTACGGTATTATAGAAAGAGCATTAATTCCATTTGGATTACATCATGTATTCTATACCCCATTCTGGTTTAGTTCATTTGTTGAAGGTAAGGTATTAGTTAATGGTGCATGGCAAACAGTTGCTGGTGCTAACACTGCTTACTTTACTCAATTATCAAGCATGGGAGATCTAGTTGGAGCATCTTCTGATACTATGGCAACTATAGTTAGTGGAACAACAAGATTTATGGCAGGTAAGTTCCCATTCATGATGTTTGGGCTACCAGCAGCAGCTTTAGCAATGTATAGAACAGCTAAACCAAGCAAAAAGAAGGTAGTAGGATCATTATTAATATCAGCAGCTGTTACAGCAATGCTTACAGGTATTACTGAACCAATCGAATTTACATTCTTATTCGTTGCTCCAGTATTATACGGAGTTCACTGTATATTAGCTGGTTTATCATTCATGTTAATGGATTTACTAAATGTATTCGTAGGTATGACTTTCTCTGGAGGTTTAATTGACTTCTCATTATTTGGATTACTTCCAGCAGGAGCTGGAGTGCCAACAAACTGGTATATGATTATATTAGTTGGTTTAGCATATGCAGTAGTTTATTATTTCTTATTCCTATTCATGATTAAGAAATTTAACTTAAAGACTCCAGGTAGAGAAGAAGATGAAGAAGAAACAAAACTTTATTCAAAGGCTGATTATCAAGCAGCAAAAGGTCTTAATAAGGCTGATGAAGTAAGTAGTTCAAAAGGTGGTTCAAATGAAATAGTTGAAAAAGCACCTTTAGTACTAGCAGCATTTGGCGGAGCTGAGAATATAGTAAGTGTTGATGCTTGTATAACAAGACTTAGAATTGAAGTTGTAGATAAGTCTAAAGTTAATAAGGATGAATTAAAGAAATTAGGTGCTTCAGGAGTAGTTGAAGTAGGTAATGGAATGCAAGCTATATTTGGAGTTAAGGCAGATAGATATAAGAACGAAATCAATTCAATATTAGGAATTGAATAATTTAAGCTTAATATATAAATCATAATAATGCAGAAAACCAAGGTAGGTTAAAACTCACCTTGGTTTTCTGTATTATTTATATAATTTTGATTAAAGAAAAAAGCTTCCTAATTTAAAATAGGAAAGCTTTTTTATTATTTTATAAAGTATATTTAACTATTGTTGTTTCTCCTGCAACTGAATCTATGTTTTCTATAGGCTCAATTGAAGTTACAATATCTGGATTAGTTATTAACACAGGAGTCATTAATGAGAAGCCTTTGCTTTTAATGAATTCTCTATCTATTTTGATTATTGGAGTTCCTGCTTTAACTTTAGTTCCTTGTTCGGCAAGTTGTTCGAAACCTTCACCATTTAAGGAAACTGTATCAACACCTATGTGAACTAGAAGTTCAATTCCATTATCAAGAGTTAACGCAAAAGCATGTTTTGTATTAAAAACTAAACTTAACTCACCATCAGCTGGTGCGACAACTAGATCACCTGTTGGATCAATAGCAACTCCATCTCCTGCCATTTTTTGTGCAAAAACAGGGTCTGGTACTTCTGATAAAGGAATAACCTTACCACTTACTGCTGCTACTAATTCTGGTCCTTTTTTTACTTCATTATTTTTTTTCTTAAAAAATCCAAACATATGCTTATCCTGAATAACAGGATTATTCACATCCTTTCATTATTATTACTGTACTTTTCAATGTTATAGAAAGTTCACCAAAAAATAAAAAAAGGCATAAATTTTTATACAAAATTCATGCCTGATTTAACAGTTACACATCTATAACATTATTATATTATTCAGAAAATTGTGTGTCAACTAAATTGTAAAAATAAAGTGTATTAATTGATATGTAGTTAGAAACCTGTATTCTACATAAAAACTCCCCCTAGTGTATCTGCATGTAAGAGAGTGAGAAATTAAAAGAAAAGTGGGGGATTAAGATAGTTAAATTATAAATCTGAAGTGTTTAGTCAAATTTGCATGTGTATATGGATGATAAGATAAGTCATGTCGCTAAGGCAACTTGGTAAACATGATTAGATTCATAAAAAATAATGTTGACAAATGTTGAAAAAAGTGATAAGATGAGAAAGTCGCTTAAGGGCGATAAAGAAAATGGTCTTTGAAAATTGAACAGATATAAATAAGTTAAAAACCAGCAATTCTTTTAGAGTAAGTTTTTTGA
>NZ_SULK01000025.1:0-9995 GCF_007115085.1 Clostridium sp. HBUAS56017
TAATGAACCGCCGTATACCGAACGGTACGTACGGTGGTGTGAGAGGTCGGTAGATAAAATAATTATCTACCTCCTACTCGATTTGGAATATAATTTGAAATTTAACCAGTGCTTATTTTTAATATTTGAAGATAAAATAGTTTGGATTAAATTTAATGTAATATTTTTAAGTGTTCAGAGTAAGTTGTTATTGGAGTAGAGCCTAAAACTCCTGCTTCTGATCCAATGATAAATATGTTGCTTTTGTTAATTCCTACATTAGAATATGCTTGTACATCTGATTGTGCATTTCCATAGCCATAGCAAAATTGAATGCCTTTAGTTTGTAATTGTTTTAAGTAATTTGCCTTATAATCAGCTGCAGCTTGTCCTATTAATAAGCTACTTCCATAAGAAGTATGTACTAAGCCCATAGGGAATCCTTTTTCTAATAGCCATCTTTGGCTATTTTCAGTTAACCAATAAGGGCGAGCTGTTAAGTAAAGAATATTATAACCTTTAGAACTATAATATTTTGCTACATCATTTGCATTAGAGTACATTTGAGGTATGTAATTTATATTTGTAAGTTCACTTGTATATTCTTTAACATTTTCAAAATCACTGGTGGTAAGGGTGCCGTCAATATCAAAAATAACATATTTTTTACTAGTATCTAAAACTTGTAGATACATATTAGCTTCAGTACCATCACCTTCAACATAAAGTTTGATTAAATGTAATCCAGGAGCTAATTTCATTGAATTTGGAATAGTATATTTAACACGTCCGTCGCTATTAGTTTTTAATCTAGTTAACTTTTCCCAATGACTTGTACTAGAATCTAGAGAATATTCATATATGGAAATCCATTCATTTTCTAAATCCTTATTAAAGTCACCATATTGAAATTTTCCTTCAATATATTGAGATTCATTAGTTGTAACTATTGAATCATAACCATTATGGTGAGGTGTGTGTACACTTACTATATTTTTATTAAACCAACTAAAGTCGGTTCTTGGTGGAGGTGTGAATTGGGATTTTTTAAAATCAAAATACTTTATTTGAGAATTGGTGGCAAATATAACTGATGAGGACAAGTTATTAGCAGCAAATACGATAGTGTTACTAAAAAAAATAGACAATATCGTTGTTAGAACAAGAAATAATGATAACTTTTTTGTTTTTAAATTTTTATTCATGTGATAATCTCCTTATATTTATTGATTTTTAGATATTATGTATAAATTATATACTAAAATTTACACTATGAGGTATAATAATACATAATTTAAAGATATTTTAAGGTGAATTTAATTGTAAAATTATATTTTAATTAAAAAGATTATAAATAAAACATTAACATAACTGATACGTTAAGAATATTATGGTATATAACAATATATTTGGAGTGAGTTTTATGTTTGAAGGACTTAATTTGCAAATAATAAAAGAGTCATGGTTTCCAATTTCTCTAATTTTAATTTTAGTCATTTTGATTATATTTGAATTTGAAATATGTGAGCTAATGGCTAATGTAATAGCAAGAGTAAAAGAAAAGTTTCGTAAGCTTTTCATGAAAAAAGGGACAAGCAGTGAAATATTTAATAAAGTAATAGAATTAGCTGGTTATTCTTATGATTCAAAACAAGATATATTTTATTACAATATGGATGTTTGGCAAAGAAGCATGGGGTATTGTAAACTTTATGACGAATCAACTACACCTTTAGGAATGGTAATAGATTGTGAGCCTATACCTTTTGAGTATAGAGGAGAAAATTGGCTAATTGAATTTTGGAAAGGTCAATATGGGGTAGCTACAGGGTGTGAAATAGGGGTTTATAAAATGAAAAATCATGATATAGATGTTCCAGGTGTCTACAAAGGGCCCTTTTATGAATGTGTAAGTGATGAAGATAGATTGCAGATGTCTGTAGTTTTAATTAAAGATGGAAAAAAAGTTTTCAATAGATCAGAAAAGCATTGGTGGTTAACAGGATTTAAACTTGGTATGTTTTCAGAGCCCTCAGAATTAAAAATGCATATAAAGATCAATTTAAAAGATAGAGAGATGTGCTATAAATTTGTTAATGGGCTAAAGAAAGCAGGATATACCAATTCAGAAATTATAGTAAAAAAGAAGAATACAGTAATTTTGAAATTTGATAGACCACATACAGCACAACCTGTTTCTAGAACACAAGAGATAGAGAGGAGAGAACAAAGAAAAAATCAATGGCTATGTAATGAGTATAATGAATTAACAGGTTCATATAATAGTATGGAAGAGAAAATGAAGGCCGTTTCAGAGGAGTTTCCTGAAATGTTTAATGATATTATAAATATAGGAAATATTAAAGGAATATTTAAGATATATGATAAAATCAGAAGTTATATTGACTAATATTATATAGCAGGAAGTTAAATTCCTGCTTTTCTACTAGTATTTAAATAAAAAATAAATTTTTAAACATATCATTTAGTAGTATTTTATGTGGAGGAAATATTATGAGTTTATTAGAGCACATATCTGAAGTCTATAAATCAGCTGATGAAGTATTATTTGATAATTCTTCAAAGATAATTTTAATGAGTGACTGTCATAGAGGAAATGGAAGCTGGGGAGATGATTTCTCGAAAAATCAAAATCTTTATTTTGCAGCTTTAACACACTATTACAAGGAAGATTTTACTTATATAGAACTTGGAGATGGAGATGAACTTTGGGAAAATAGTGATATGTCTGAAATCATTCATGCACATAGTGATATTTTCTGGCTATTAAGGAAATTTTATAGAAGAGGTAGGCTTTATTTTATTTATGGAAATCATGATATAGTTAAGCAGAGTGATGAATTTGTAAAAGATAATTTGTATAAATATTTTGATGAACGTGAAAAGAAGAATTTTTCTCTGTTTGATAATATAAAAATAGGGGAAGGATTAATATTGAAACATAAATTTACTGGAGATAAGATATTTTTAATACATGGACATCAAGGAAATTATAGAAACTATAGATTATGGAAATTAAATAGATTTTTAGTTAGGTTTTTTTGGAAACCATTAAATTTGTTTGGATTTAATGATCCAACTAGCCCAGCTAAGAATTATGCAAAAAAGGAAGTAGTTGAAAAGAGGTTAGTTCAATGGGTTAAAAAAGAAAAGCACATGCTTATCGCAGGACATACTCATAAACCAATTTTTCCAGAGGTTGGTGAAGCTCCTTATTTTAATGATGGAAGCTGCGTGCATCCACGATGTATAACAGGAATAGAAATTGAACATGGTGAAATAGTTTTAATAAAATGGAGTATGAAAACAAAAGATGATGGTACTTTGTATATTGGAAAAGATATAATAGCAGGACCTACAAAAATACGAGAATATTTTAAGTAGTAATAGATATATTGAAAAAAACTAAATTTTCATCATATACCACTAAATTTCCTACATAAAAAGTAGAATTTTGATTAACGATATAGTATAATTGCATTGCTATAAAATTTTAATTAGAAAGGGTGTGATGTTAGGGTTGGAAAACAAGCTGAAATTATACGGCTTTAACAACCTCACAAAAACACTTAGCTTTAACATCTATGATGTATGCTATGCAAAAAGTGAGCGAGAACAAAAGGACTATATTGCTTATATTGATGAGCAATACAATTCAGAAAGACTTACAAAAATTCTCTGTGATGTAACTGAGATTATAGGAGCGCATGTACTTAATGTATCTAAACAAGATTATGACCCACAAGGTGCTAGTGTGACGATTCTTATTTCAGAAGAAGCACTGCCAGTTCATTTAGTTGACAAATCTTGTAATCATGGTGAAATAGATATATTGAAAACAAGAGAAACGGTAGTTGGACATTTAGATAAAAGTCATGTAACAGTTCATACATATCCAGAATATCATCCGGATAATTCAATTGCTACTTTTCGTGTGGATATTGATGTATCCACTTGTGGAGAAATTTCTCCATTGAATGCATTAAAATATTTAATAGAAAGTTTTGATTCTGACATTATTACAATAGACTATCGTGTTAGAGGATTCACCAGAGATGTTGATGGTAAAAAGTTATTTATAGACCATAAAATTAAATCAATACAAGATTATATTGATGAAAATACATTAAAGAAATATGATGCTATGGATATGAATGTATATCAGTCTAACATATTTCACACAAAAATGTTAATTAAAGAAATTGAACTACAAAATTATCTTTTTAATAAAGATGTATATGAACTTAAGCCAAAGGAAAGGCTCGAAATTACAAATAATCTGCGTAAAGAGATGATAGAGATTTTCAGTGGAACGAATATATATTAGTATGGATGTAGTATAAAAAGCAGTCTCAGATATAGATGAGACTGCTTTTTTTTTTTTGGATTCAAGTCGTGAAATGTTATTATAATGTCGTGAAATAAAATATTATAGAGTTGAGGATTAAATAAATGGAAGATGTGAGAAAAAAATTTAAATTATATAAAATTTATGTAGAATAGTATTAAAGAAAAGTATTGTTACTTAATTAGTAAGTAGTAATTAATAGATTGAAGTATAGAACTAGAGGATAATGAATGCTTTGAATAGCTTATGTTACTGGGGGGTACTACAAGTTAGTTAGACTTCATAAATATTTCTGCAACAATAAATTAAATACTAAAAGTGTTTAGAAAAAAATTGTAGATAATAGTTCTAAGGGGAATTATATAGATTGGAAAATTCGAATATGTCTCTGTTTTTTATTTAATTAATTATAGTAACAAACTATCTTAGTTTTCTCAGTTTATAAAAATAATAGCAAGGTAACTATCCCTGTTAGTATATATTATTGAGATTGAGAAAATATTGTACAAGTTGTATAGGAGGTAAGATCTTCAAGAACTTTTGTATAATAGTTATAAAAATTTAGAGTTTCTAATTTAATGTTTGGATGAAATGATATTTCAAATAGTAAATTAGGATGATGGACTAACAATTCAAGTCCTTGTTAACAATGGATATTGAAACTGTTAGACAATTTAATTGGCCTACACCTGACATTCCTTTGTATTCTGGGAAATTTGATATAGTTTATAGCTATATTTAATGAAACAGATATAGAGGAGTGTTTTTTTTATTTAAATGTTAATCATTCATCATGATTTGTTAACTAAGAATTGATTTATCCGTGATGTATATAAAAACAATTTAAGCCAATAATAAATTTGAAATCATGTTGACATAAAGAAAAAAAGGAATATAATAAAACTACAACACCCCCCGGGGGAGGGAGGAGGAAAAATATGAATGAAGAAAGAAAAAAAGCTATGCAATCTTTAAAGACGGCAAAGGGACAAATCGAAGGAATCATTAAAATGATAGAAGATGAAAGATATTGTGTTGATATTTCAAATCAAATAATGGCTGCTCAGTCCTTACTAAAGAAAGCTAACTTGATTATATTAAAGAAGCATATGCACACTTGTGTTAAGGATGCATGTAGCACAGGAGATGCAGATATTAAGATAGAAGAAATAATAAGTATTTTAGAAAAAGTAATGTCAAAATAAAGAAGGTGTGGAATATGGAAAATAAAACTTTTTTAGTTGAGGGAATGACATGCTCAGCATGTTCAAATAGAGTTGAAAGAGTTGTGAAAAAGCTAGAAGGGATTGAAAATGCTAGTGTTAATTTTGCAACAGAAAAACTTACATTGACTATGAATAATGAAGTGATAGATGATGAAAAAATAAAAGAAGTAGTAGAAAAAGCAGGATATAAACTTGTAGAGGAAAGTAAAGTCAAAGAGAAAGATAAATCTGATACTGAATGGAGTAGGTTATTTAGAAGGTTCATAATATCAATAATTTTTACAATTCCGCTACTTGTAATAAGTATGGGTCATATGCTAGGCATGCATTTGCCTACTATAATTGATCCTGAAATGAAGCCATTAAATTTTGCATTAGTGCAGCTGGTATTAGCTTTAATAGTTATGTTTATAGGTTTCAAATTTTACAAAGTTGGGATAAAGAATATATTTCAGCTTAGTCCTAATATGGATTCATTAATTGCAATTGGAACTTTATCAGCATTCTTATATGGAGTTTTTGCTATAGTTAAAATTACTGAAGGTGAAGTACATTATGTTATGAATTTGTATTTCGAATCAGCAGCAGTAATATTGACTTTAATTACTTTAGGTAAGTATTTAGAAGCAGTATCTAAAGGGAAAACCTCTGAAGCAATAAAGGCACTTATGGGGCTGGCTCCTAAGGTCGCAACTGTTGAAAGGAATGGCAGAGAACTACAAGTAAAAGCTGAAAATGTTAATGTAGGCGATATAGTTATAGTTAAACCAGGAGAAAAGTTACCTGTTGATGGAGAAATAGTTGAAGGAAATACTTCAATAGATGAATCTATGTTGACAGGGGAAAGTATCCCAGTTGAAAAGGAAATAGGAAGCTCTGTTATTGGTGGAAGCTTAAATAAAACAGGATTTATAAAATACAAAGCAACAAAGGTTGGAAAAGATACTGCATTAGCTCAAATAGTTAAATTAGTTGAAGATGCACAGGGGTCAAAGGCACCGATAGCTAAACTTGCAGATGTAATTTCATCCTATTTTGTTCCTATAGTAATAGGACTTGCCGTAATTTCATCTTTAGCTTGGAAAATATCAGGTGAAAACAATGTGTTTGCACTTACAATATTTATATCAGTACTTGTTATAGCTTGTCCATGTGCTTTAGGACTAGCAACCCCAACAGCAATCATGGTTGGTACAGGAAAAGGTGCAGAAAATGGTGTATTAATTAAAGGTGGAGAAGCTTTAGAAACTACCTATAAGTTAAATACTGTAGTATTTGATAAAACTGGTACAATTACTGAAGGAAAGCCGATGGTTACCGATATTATAGTAGATGAAATATCAGAAGAAGAAATCATTATATTAGCTGCAAGTGCAGAAAAAGGTTCGGAACATCCTTTAGGGGAAGCAATAGTAAAGGGTGCTGAGGAAAAAGGGTTAAAGCTCAAAGAGATAGAGAAATTTAATGCACTTCCAGGTCATGGAATTGAAGTTAAGATAGAAAATAAAAATATTCTTCTAGGGAATAAAAAATTAATGCTAGATAAGAATATAATCATAGATAAGTTTAATGCAAAATCAGATAAATTTGCAGAAGAAGGAAAAACGCCTATGTATATTGCTATAGATGGAGAACTTAAAGGCATAATTGCTGTTGCAGATATAGTTAAGGAAAATAGTAAAAAGGCAATAGAAAATCTTAAGAATTTAGGAATTAAGGTAGCTATGATAACAGGAGATAACAAAAAGACTGCTGAAGCTATAGCTAGGCAAGTGGGAATAGATTTAGTTTTAGCAGAAGTTCTTCCGGAAGATAAGGCTAATGAAGTAGCAAAACTTCAAGAACAAGGATATAAAGTTGCAATGGTTGGGGATGGTATAAATGATGCTCCAGCATTAGCAAAAGCAGATATAGGTATAGCTATAGGTTCTGGAACAGATGTAGCTATAGAATCAGCAGATATAGTACTTATGAAAAGTGACTTAACAGATGTAGCAACTGCAATTAAGTTAAGTAAAGCAACTATAAAAAATATAAAAGAAAACTTAGGTTGGGCATTTGGTTATAATGTTTTAGGAATACCAGTTGCTATGGGAGTGCTTCATATATTTGGAGGGCCGCTTTTAAATCCAATGATAGCTGCTGGAGCTATGAGTTTAAGTTCAGTATCAGTACTACTTAATGCTTTAAGACTTAGAAAGTTTAAAGCTTAAAGAATATAATATAGGAGGAGATAAATATGAAAAAGAAATTATTAATAGAAGGCATGAGTTGTAATCATTGTGTGGCACACGTTAAAGAGGCTTTAGAAGCTTTAGAAGGAGTTTCTTTAGTTGAGGTGAGTTTAGAAGATAACTGTGCAATAGTTGAATCTACAACATCAGATGAGGTGCTAAAGGAAGCTGTAGAAGAAGAAGGCTATGATGTTGTTGGAATAGAATAGTCAGTAAAGAAACCTACTAAAATGCGAAATTTTCATTTTAGTAGGTTTCTTTTTGTCAAATTCACGTATTTAAGCATATATTATAGGATAATGAAACATGACGATAAAATGATAGAACTAATATTCTGTAAAGTTAATACATATAAATAGTAACTATAAAATTACTATTTATTATAAGAGCAATTAAAGCAGGAAAGGGAGCAGTAATTTATGTGTGGACATGTTTCGGTTTTCATTAAAAAAGATACCTATAAAGTAGATAAGGAAAAAGTTCTTGAATCATTAAAAACTATTGAGCATAGGGGTCCAGATGATATAGGTATTTATGAAGATGATAGTGCTTTTCTGGGGTTTAGAAGACTTAGTATTATTGATTTGGCAAATGGACATCAACCATTTGAAAAAGATTCATACGAAATCATATTTAATGGTGAAATTTATAATTATAAGAATATAAAAGAATATCTTGAATTGAAAGGGTACAATTTTATATCAAATTCTGATACAGAAGTATTACTTACTGATTATATAGAAAAGAAAGAAAAATCTATATATGATTTAAGGGGAATGTTTACTTTTCTAATATACGATAAAGAAAATAAGGAAGTATTTGGGGCTAGAGATCAGTTTGGAATAAAACCATTATATTATATAGATAATGAAAATATAATTGCATTTGCATCAGAATATAAGGCATTATTACCATTTCTAGAGCATCCAACTGTTAATGAGGATAGCCTTCAAAAATATTTATCATTTCAATATGTTCCAGGTGAAGAGACCATGATAAAGGAAATAAAAAAAGTTCCGCAAGCACATTATTTCACAGTTAAAGATAACAAAATAAGTTTTCGATGTTATCATAAGGTGAATTTTAATCAAGAAAAAATAATTGATAGAAAAGAAGTTTATGATGTTATGGTAGATTCAGTTAGTTCTCATATGATTTCAGATGTTGAGGTTGGAACGTTTTTATCTGGAGGTGTTGATTCATCTATCATAGCAACTATAGCTAGCAAAAAAAATCCTAAAATAAAATCTTTTACTGTAGGATTTGATGTAGAAGGATATGATGAAATAGATGTTGCTAAGAAGACTAGTGAAGAGTTAAATATTGAAAATACTTATATTAAAGTAGGGGAAAATGATTATATTAATGCAATTAAGGATGTAGTATATAAATTTGACGATCCAGTTGCTGATCCTTCTGCTGTTGGTTTATATTTTTTATCAAAGGAAGCCAGCAAACATGTTAAGGTAGTATTGTCAGGAGAAGGTTCTGATGAATTATTTGCGGGGTATAATATATATAAAGAATATTATCCTCTAAAGAAAGTTTTTAAGCTACCTAAAATAATTAAGAAGTTCATTAATTTTATTGCAAAAAAGTTACCTAATATAGTAGGGAAAAATTTCTTGTTAAGAGGAACTACTCCTTTGAGGGAGAGATATATTGGAAATGCCAAAATTTTTAATAATGAAGAAACAGAGAAAGTTTTAGTCAATTATAATCCAAATAATGATTTTCAAAATGTAGTAAAAAGAATATATAATGATTGTAAAGAAAAAGGATATGACTATGTTACAACTATGCAAAATATTGATATTAATACTTGGCTTATAGGGGATATTTTAGCAAAAGGTGATAAAATGTCTATGGCTAATTCTATTGAGCTTAGAGTACCTTTTTTAGATAAAGAGGTATTAAAGGTGGCAGAAAAAATTCCTCTAAAACAAAGAGTTTCTAGAAAAAATACAAAGCTATTACTTAGAGAAGCTTTTAGAAATATAGTTCCAAGACATGTTGTTGATAGAAAAAAATTAGGTTTTCCAACACCTATAAGGGTATGGTTAAAAAGCAAGCTTGGAGAAGTAGTCAGAAGAACTATAAATGATTCAAAGGTAGATAGATATATAAAAAAAGATTATGTTATGGAACTTCTAGATGAACATCTTAAAGATGAAAAGGATAATTCTA
>NZ_SULK01000025.1:10073-60815 GCF_007115085.1 Clostridium sp. HBUAS56017
GAAAGATTTGGACAATATTTATATTTTGTTTGTGGCATCAGATTTATATTGAGGGTAAAGACATGGTATAATAAGAACTAAAGAAAATTTACTTAAGAAGGACTGGAAAAGTATGGATGTCAATATAAATTATCAAAAAGAATTAGATTCTCTTATAAAAAATTTAGTGAAAGAGGAAAAAGTTCCAAGACTTTTACTACACAGTTGTTGTGCTCCTTGTAGTAGTTATGTTTTAGAGTATTTATCAAATTACTTTAAGATAACAGTTTTTTTCTATAATCCTAATATTTATCCTGAAGAGGAATATTTAAGAAGGGTAGAGGAACAAAAAAAATTTATTTCATCACTTAATACTAAGTATGATATAAATTTTATTATAGGAAAATATGATACAGAAAGTTTTTATGCTATTTCAAAAGGGTTGGAAAAGGTAAGAGAAGGTGGAGAACGTTGTTTTAGGTGTTATGAATTAAGACTTAATGAAGCAGCTATTGTTTCTAAAGAAAAAAATTATGATTACTTTACAACTACATTAACTATAAGTCCACATAAAAATGCAAAGAAGTTAAATGAAATAGGTGAACTAGTAGCTAAAAAACATGGGACAAATTATTTGTTCTCTGATTTTAAGAAGAAAAATGGTTATAAAAGATCTATCGAGCTTTCTAAGGAATATGGTCTTTATAGGCAAGATTACTGTGGATGTGTTTTTTCTAAAAACGAGAGAATGGAACAAAAAAATAATAATCAAGAATAGATATATTTTAGAACATGGCCATGTAGATATGGCTATGTTTTTTTATTCATTTTAATACAATTAATGTTAATATCATATTAGGAATTTTTGTTTCAGAAAATCTTTATTTGTATCTATAAAAGTGCATGGTAAAAAGCGAACTTTTATAGAAAATTAAGGGAAAATATTCATGAAGAACTTACATATCTATATATTGCTGTATTTGGCTCAAAATCAACATATGTAAAGCTTTTTAAAAGGTTAAAAATATTATAAAAAATTCAGAAAATTTTCTTGCAATTTTTATTTAGATATGATACTATGATTTTGTAGAAATACAAAATAAAATTAGAAATTAAAGATTCAGTAGATAATAATGTTCTCCGGTTTAGGATTCATTAATCGAAATGGTCTTTAAATTGGAGGAATTAAAATGGATAAGACTTTAGTATGTGTTGATTGCGGTAAGGAATTCATCTTCACTGAAGGAGAACAAGCGTTCTACAAAGAAAAAGGATTCGAAAACGAACCAAAGAGATGCCCAGACTGCAGAAGAGCTAAGAAGCAACAAAACAACAGAAGATAGTTTCTAAGAGAATGTTGCAAAGGCTATAAGAGAATTACTCTTATAGCCTTTTTCATATGAGGATAATTTAGGATATCACCAATACCAAGGTATTGGTGATATTTATTACAAAATTACTTTAGGATAACCTTTCTTAAGCATTTCATATCTCTTATAGTTTTATCAACTAAACAATCAAGAGCTTTAAGATCTTTTGCAACAGTACAAACAACTTCAGTTTCTTCATCATCTAAGCAAGCTTCTTTTACCAACAATTTAGCAAGTCTTACGAAAGCTTTTTCGATTTCATCAACGTCTCTTTCAACTTCGCATAATTCTCTCAATATGAAGTTAATGAGATTTTCTATTTCTTCTTCGTAGTTTTCATCACAGTCACAAGGATTAGGTCTTCTATATATGCTTTCTTCTTCATAAAAGTTTTCTACATACTCTTTTTCATTATATTCTTTTTTACCCATAGTTCATCATCCTCATATAATATATTTTGTTTTACGTTCTTAATTTATCTTATGTATATATTGGTACTAATGTGAATATAAAATAATCATTATCTGTAGTTATGGTAAAAACTTGGTTAGTCAACAGCTATTCTAAATTTCTACTTTAAAATAGAGTGGAAGTAATTAAAAAAAATTATGAAATATGTGTGTAATTTATATAAAATGTGGTATAATATCTTGTGTAATGGGGTATAGCCAAGTGGTAAGGCATCAGATTCTGACTCTGAGTATCGGAGGTTCAAATCCTCTTACCCTAGCCAAATTCAATGAAAAGAGCGTTTTAGTATTCTATATTAGAATATTAAAACGCTCTTTTTTAAAAATATATTTAGGGGGCAATACATATGGAAATAAGAAAAGGAAAAAAAGAAGATATTAAAAGAATAATAAGTATAATAAAAAGTGCTACCAGTGATATGGAATCAGAAAATATAATGCAATGGGATGATCTATACCCTAACGAAGAAGTAATAACTAATGATATTATTGAAGAAAATCTTTTTGTATATGAAGAAGATGGCATTATTAAAGGAATTATTACATTAAATGAATTTCAGGATATAGAATATAAAGAAATAAATTGGCAATATACTAAAGGGAAAAGTTTAGTGATTCATAGAGTGTGTATTGATCCCAGGTATAAAGGTAATGGAATTGCAACAAGTTTTCTAAAATATGCGGAATTGCTAGGAAAAGAGAAAGGTTATGAATCGATACGCTTAGATACATTTACTTTAAATAAATATTCATGCAGGTTATATGCAAAGAATGGCTATGAAAAAAGGGGCATTATAACCTTTAGAAAGGGTGAATTCTTTTGTTTCGAAAAAGTAATCATATAAAGAGAAATTTTTAAATAGCATTCTATATGAATGAAAATTCATATTAATAATAATGACATATAATTGTTATAAATGTAATTTATAATAGGTAATATAATATTTAAAAGGAGAAGTAGTTTAATGGAAGTAATAAAATTAGGATTATATTTAACCATAGGTATGGTAGGAGTTTTTGTTATATTTGGTTTTTTGATAGGATGGTTAAATAATAGAAGTAGAAATTATATTTATGGAGCTTTTGGAAAACCAGCTTTATATATAACATCTTTTATAGGAACTCCAGTACATGAGTTTGGGCATTTTATAATGTGCATATTGTTTATGCATAGGGTTGTAGAAGTGAAATGGTTTATTCCAAGTGCAGTAGAAAAAGGTGGAGTGCTGGGATATGTCAGGCATAGTAGACATGATAGTTTATACCAAAGGGTAGGAGATTTCTTTATTGGAATTGGACCACTAATTGTAGGTAGTATTATTATTGTTACTCTTAGTAGATGGTTATTACCAGATACTTTTAACGCTTTATTTAATATGAAAGAATTTGACCTTACGTATATAGTAAAAACTATTTTTTCAGTAAAAAATATTTCAGACTATAAATTTTGGATATTTATGATTTTAGCTATTTCTATAAGTTCTCACATGTCATTAAGCAAACCTGATATAGAAAATAGCTATTTTGGAGCAATAGTTCTACTATTTATAAATATGGCGATTGCTACTATATTTGTAAGTTTAAAAATGGATACAAACCTTATAATTAAATTTATATATACTTATAATTTCATATTTATAACTTTATTATCAATAGGAATTGTTGCTATTTTAATTAGTATCATTGTGGCCAATCTATGGTTAGGTGTTAAAAGAATAAGCTAAGGTGTAAGATGTGGAAGCAAGTATAGGAAATATGTTATTATATAGATATGAGTAAGTTATAATACTCAAGGAATATAAAAAGATATTGGAGGAAAGAAATGGACGAAGGACCTGGACCGAATGCTAGTAATATTTCATACATCTTATTATTAGTAGCATTAACTTTAATTAATGCTTTTTTTGCAGCTGCAGAAATGGCAATAGTATCAGTAAACAAAAATAAACTAAAGATGTTAGCGAATGAAGGGAATAAGAAGGCAAAGGTAGTTTGTAAACTTATTGAAGAGCCTACCAAGTTTTTATCAACTATTCAAGTTGGTATAACATTGGCCGGATTTTTTGCCAGTGCAAGTGCAGCTACAGGAGTATCAAAAAAGTTAGGAGAATTATTAATCAGTTTAAATATTTCCTATGGAGAAGAGATAGCTTTTATAGGAGTAACTATTATATTATCTTACTTTACTCTTGTTTTTGGAGAATTGTTTCCAAAGAGATTAGCTTTGAATAATTCAGAAAATATAGCTATGTCATTTGTTGGACCTATAATGCTTATTTCAAAGGTATTATCACCTTTCATTAAAATTTTAGCTGTATCAACTAACTTTTTAGTTAAAATAACAGGACTTAACAAAGATTACTTAAATGAAAAAGTGACAAAGGAAGAAATTAAGTCTATTCTTGAAGAAGGTCAAGTGAGTGGTACTATAAATGAAAATGAAAAAGAAATGATTGATGGCATTCTTGAGTTTGATGATAAGCGTGCTGAAAAGGTAATGACACCAAGAACAGAGGTTTATTGTATAGACATAGAGGATACATTAGATGATTATATAGATGAATTGCTAGAAAAGAGATATACAAGAATACCTGTATATGAAGGAAATATAGACAATATTATTGGAATTCTCTACATGAAAGATTTTTTAATTGAAGCAAAGAAAAAAGGTTTTGAAAATGTGGATCTTAGAGATATACTTATAGAACCTAGTTTCGTACCTGAATGTAAAAGAGTAAAAGACTTATTTAAAGAAATGAAAGCATCAAAGAGTAAGCTAGCAATAATAATAGATGAGTATGGTGGTTTTTCAGGTATAGTAACTATAGAAGACTTGGTAGAGGAAATAATGGGAGAAATCAACGATGAGTATGATATTGAAGAAGAGGATATAGTACAAATTGGCGAAAATTCTTTCTTAGCTCAAGGTACTATGCCTTTAGAAGACCTTGAAGAAAAATTGGACATAGACTTTAAAACGGAAGATATAGATACTTTAAGTGGATTCTTAATAAATACTATAGGCAAAATTCCATCAGAAGAGAATGAGAAAGTTATAGAATATGATGGAGTAATTTTTAAGGTTCATGAAGTGAATGAAAAAAGAATAGAAAAGGTGATAATTCAACTGAATGTTGATAATATTAGGAATGACAATGAATTAATAATTAATAATTAATAAAAAAGATGTCTCGATTAAGAGACATCTTTTTTATCTTAGTTTAATAACTTCCATATTTTCTATAGCAAAGTTAACTAATGAAGCTATATCAAGGACTTCTTCACTCTTTCTCATTTTATCAACTTTTGGATGAGTTTTTGGATGTTTTGGAACAAATATTGTGCAGCAATCTTCGTAAGGAAGAATTGAAGTTTCATATGTATCTATTTCTCTAGCTATGTTCATAATATCTTCTTTATCCATAGCAATAAGTGGCCTAAATACTGGTCTATCAGCACAATCTGTACTTACTATAAGTCCATCCATAGTTTGACTTGCAACTTGACCTATACTTTCACCAGTAGAAATAGAATCTATACCAAGTTTTTCGGATAAAGTACAAGCTATTCTCATCATAAATCTTCTCATTATTATTGTTAATTCATCTTCTCTACATTTTTCTATAATACTCATTTGAATTTCAGTAAATGGAACTATATATAAATTAACTTCTTCAGTGTATCTAGCTAAGATTTTTGCAAGTTCTTTTACTTTGTCTTTAGCACGTTCTGATGTGTAAGGGTGACTATGATAGTAGACGCAATTAAGTGCAACACCTCTTCTAGCCATAAGATATCCTGCAACAGGAGAATCTATACCACCAGAGAGCATAAGCATTGTGCTTCCATTAATACCATAAGGAAGACCTCCGACTCCTTTGATTTTATCTTTACTAGACCAAATATAAGCATGTTCTCTTATTTCAATATGTATTGCACATTCCGGATTTTTAACATCAACAGATAGTTCTTTATGTGAATTATGAAGAATGAATCCTCCAACATCTCTAGAAGTATCTATAGAATTTAGAGGAAAAGTTTTATTAGCCCTATTAGTAATAACTTTAAAAGTTTTACAATCCACATCGGCAATACATTTAACAGCTTCATTTCTAATTACATCTAGATCTCTATTTACTTTAGTTACTAAGCAAACTTCAGAAACTCCAAAGACATTTCTAATTCTCTTTATTCCTTCTTCTATTTCGTCAACTTTTATAAAATGTCTACCTTGGTCCATTATAATTTCAAAATTTAGGCCCTTAAGTTTTCTTGAAATATTATTTCTTAATTTTTTTTCAAAAGTATTCCTATTTAGACCTTTTAAGAATATCTCCGAAGCATATTTAACTAAAATTAATTTATTCATCTTTTAATTCTCCTTAACAATAATAATCCTTTTTTTAAAATCTCAATGGTCTTGTCTATTTCTTCCTTAGTGTTGTCAGGTGAAAATGAAAATCTTATTGCACCTTCAACATCGCTTTTTGTGAGGCACATTGCCTCTAACACATGGCTTCCAACAACTCCACCTTTACTTTTAGAAGTACAAGCTGATCCAGTTGAAACAAAGATGTTTTCCTCACTTAAGAAATGGAGTAATACTTCTCCACGTATTTTTGCAAAAGATACGTTTAGTATGTATGGAGAAAAACCTTCATCCATAGGGCTATTAATTTTAATGTTATCAATATCGCTAAGTTTATTAATCATATAATTTTTTAATTCTTCTACTTTTTTATAGTTTTCCTTGAGATGGTTAATTTTATCCTTAGCGGCTATTGTAAGACCTACTATACCAGGTAAGTTTTCAGTTCCTGCTCTGAGCCCTTTTTCCTGAGCTCCACCAATTATATTGGGAATAGGAGTAATACCTTTTCCTATATAACAAAATCCAATTCCTTTTGGACCATTGATTTTATGAGCACTTACAGTTAATGCATCGATTTTCATAGAGCTTACATTAATAGGAAGTTTCCCATAACCTTGAACGGCATCTACATGAAATTTTGCTCTTGAACTTATTTCTTTTATAACTTTCCCAATTTCCTCAAGGTTTTGTATTGTACCTACTTCATTGTTTACATACATGATCGATACTAATACAGTATCTTTATTAATAGCAGATTTTAAATTGTCTATATCTATAAATCCGTTTGAATCAACAGGAATGTAAGTAACTTTAACTCCATTGTTTTCTAAAAATTGAACTGTATTTTTTATAGAACTATGCTCAAAATTAGTAGTAATTACATGAAGATCTTTCTTTGCTAGTCCTTTTAGGATAAAGTTATTTCCTTCACTTCCACCTGATGTGAAATAAATTTCATCTTTAGAACAATTTATAGTTTTTGCAATTTCCTCTCTACATTCATTTATTTTTTTATCACATTCCATACCAAGCTTATGAAGAGATGAAGCATTAGCATAGAAGTTATTCATACTGTCACAGATAGCGTTAATTACTTCGCTTGAAGGCTTAGTTGTTGCTGCATTATCTAAATAAATATTCATAGTTAGCACCTCCTGAAAATTTATTACTTATATTTCATATAAACATACTTAGTATAATGTAAATATAACATTATTTCAAATATAAAAAATAATACCACTTTATACTATGGTCATGAAAGAGTTGATTAGCTATAATAGTATACAAGAGAATTGTAAGTTTTTATACAGCAATTAGGAATTTTTATTGATAATTTATATAAGAGTTTTAGAAAAGGGGAAAAATAAATGGACAAATCAGTTATTGATTATTCACTTTATCTAGTTACAGATAGATCTGTATTAAAAGGAAGAAATTTGAGTAAAGCAGTTGAAGAGAGTATCCTTGGAGGAGTGACTTTAGTTCAACTTAGAGAAAAAGAAATATCTTCATTAGATTTTTATAAAATAGCTAAGGAAATTAAGGTTGTAACCGATAAATATAATATACCATTAATAATAAATGATAGACTGGATATAGCTCAAACTATTGATGCTTCAGGGGTTCATTTAGGACAAAGTGATATACCTTGCAAAGTAGCTAGAGAAATTTTAGGTAAAGATAAATTAGTAGGGGTATCAGCACATAATTTGGATGAAGCATTAAAGGCTCAAGCAGATGGGGCAGATTATATTGGCTGTGGTGCTGCATTTGCTACAAGTACGAAAGAAGATACTGTTAAGGTTACATATGATTCATTAAAAGAAATTAAAAGTAAGTTATGTATTCCGGTAGTTGCAATTGGAGGAATAAATGACAAGAATGTTAATGAATTAAGTGGGTCAGGAATAGATGGAATAGCCGTGGTGTCAGCGATTTTACAAAAGCAAAATATACGAAATACTACAAAAGAATTGAAAAGTATTTTGAATGCTAATTTAGGTAGATAGTATGAAATCAATAATAGAATATTGGTTTTAGTATTTTAATGGTATATAATAATAATTAGGTTGGGAATCTATAGGAAAGAGGAGTAGGATATCATGGAACAAATGGAATCAATAAGTAAGTCTATTGAAAAAATTAGTAAAGAAATTGATGAAATGAAGAGTACAGCAGAAAGTCTTTATGGCAAAGTAGACAGTATGAAGGATATGGTGAATAGTTTTAAAAATTCTTCACAAGAAATAGTGGGAATTGCATCTCAAACTAATATGCTTTCTTTAAATGCATCTATTGAAGCTGCTAGAGCTGGAGAAGCTGGAAAAGGATTTGCAGTAGTTGCAACAGAAGTTAAGAAGTTATCTGATATGAGTAGTAAGGTGGCTGAATCAACAGTTAAAGATCAAAATGAAATGCTTAAGATGATAGTTGATATTTATAAGGTTGCAGATATTGTAAATGAAAAGAGTGAAAGTTTAAGAGAAGCAATTGATAATATACAAAAAGCTGTAGAAAATAATAATTAGTTTATAAAATTGGCTTAATGGAAAGTTGTATTGATTAGGGATATTTCTGATTAATGCAACTTTTTTTATGTGAAATTATACAAAATACTACGATAAAAGTTTTTAATTTTCTTATAAAGAAAATAGTTTAATCAAACTAACATGATAAATGTATCTATAGAGGCAGCTAGGGTTGGAGAAGCAAGAAGAGGAAACAGCAAAACAAGAAGAGATTGCTTCAATTGCTGCTTGTCTTGTTAAAAATTCATAAAAAGATATTGACAAATTGCAATTAAGATAATATTATAAATAACATGAAGCAATTGCTCAGAAAATTTAATACAACGATATCTTATCAAGAGTGGTGGAGGGACTGGCCCTTTGAAGCCCAGCAACCAATATAATAGTTCATTTACTATTTTACTATGGTGCTAAATCCTGCGGTAAATTTTTTAAATTACTGAAAGATGAGAGAATAATATTTTAGTGTTTATTATTGCGCTAGAGATTTATTCTCTAGCGCATTTATTTTTTATCTTACATTCATAGAGGAGGAGACAATTAGTGATTGAAATTAAAAATGTAAGTAAGAGTTTTGGGGATGTAGAAGTTTTACAAGATATTTCAATAAGCATAAATGAAGGGGAAATTTACGGTATTATCGGGCATAGTGGGGCAGGAAAATCAACTTTGCTTAGATGCATAAATGGTCTTGAGTCATATGATAATGGATCTGTAATTGTGATGGGGAAAGAAGTTTCTAAGCTTAATAATAATGAACTTAGAGAATTTAGAAAAGACTTAGGTATGATATTCCAAAACTTTAATTTACTAAAAAGAAAAACAGTATATCAAAATATTGCTCTTCCACTTGAAGTTTGGGGCTACAGTAAGAAAAAAATAGATGAGAGAGTAATGGAACTGTTAAGATTAGTTGGGCTAGAAGAAAAGATTAACAGTAAACCTGCATCTCTAAGTGGGGGACAAAAACAAAGAGTTGCTATAGCAAGAGCTTTAGCACTTGAACCAAAAGTACTTTTATGTGATGAAGCAACATCGGCATTAGATCCAAAGATAACAAAGGATATATTATCTTTGCTATTAAAGATTAATAAAGAACTTGGAATTACCATAGTTATGGTTACACATCAAATGGAAGTAGTAAAAGAAGTATGTGAAAAAGTAGCATTAATCGAAGGGGGCAAAATTAAAATAGAAGGAAGATCAGATGAGTTATTCTTAAAACCAGGACTATCTCTAAAGAAGTTCTTAGGAGAAGAAGAGGAGGAAACTCTACCTGATACAGGAGTTAATATAAAGTTATTCTTCCCAGCAGATTGTTCTGAAAATACAATAATCACAAGAATGGCTAGAGAAACAAATGTAGATTTTTCAGTAGTTTGGGGCAAACTAGAAAAGTTTAGAAGTAATGTTCTTGGTAGCTTAGTAATAAATGTAGAAGAAAAGGACAAGAACCTAGTTATGAATTATTTAAAAGATAAAAATATAGAATGGGAGGTAATATAGTATGTGGGAATTACTTTGGCCAGCAATACAACAAACTTTAGTAATGGTTGTTCCATCAACTATATTAGCAGTGATAATTGGTTTTATACCAGCTATTATATTAACTTTAACAGATGAAAATGGATTAAAACCGAATAAGGCGGTTTATAAAGGGTTAGACTTTATAGTAAACACACTTAGAAGTTTACCGTTCCTTATATTAATGGTAGTTATTATACCATTTACGAAATTAATTGTAGGAACTTCTATTGGAGAAGTAGCTTCTATAGTGCCATTAACTGTAGCTTCGGCACCTTTTATAGCTAGAATAATAGAATCAGCTTTAAAGGAAGTCGATCCAGGAGTTATTGAAGCAGCAAAAGCTTTTGGGGCTAGTACAACTCAAATAATATTTAAAGTAATGATTAAAGAAGCTGTACCTGCAATCATTTCAGGTATAACACTTTCATTAATAAGTATTATAGGATATTCAGCTATGGCAGGGACTATCGGAGCAGGTGGTCTTGGAAATTTAGCTGTAAGATATGGATATCAAAGGTTTCAAACAGATGTAATGATAGTGACAGTAATAGTACTTATTATTATAGTTCAAGGATTACAAAGTTTAGGCAATTATTTATATAACAGATTATCTAAATAGATTTAGTGATTTAAAGGGGGATTTATAAATGAAAAAGAAAAGTATAATTTCAGTAGTATTAGCAGGAATATTAGCACTAGGATTAGCTGGATGCGGAGCAAAGAAAACAGATGATAAAACAATAACTATTGGAGTATCACCTGTTCCACATAAAGAAATAGTTGAACAAATTAAGCCTATATTAGAAAAGGAAGGCTATAAGTTAGAGATAAAAGAATTTGATGATTATGAATTACCAAATACAGCAGTACAAGATGGAGAAATTGATGCGAACTACTTCCAACATATTGCTTATTTGAATACAACAAATGAAAAGAAAAACTATGATTTAACTTACACAGCAGAAATTCATATAGAACCTATGGCTTTATATTCAACAAAGGTTAAGAATCTTAATGAATTAAAAGATGGTGCAACAATAGGAATTCCTAATGATCCATCAAATGAAGCAAGAGCTTTAAGATTACTTGCAAAAGCAGGTCTAATTAAAGTTAAAGATGGAGAACTTATAACAATTGCAGATGTTACTGAAAATACTAAGAATATAAAATTCAAAGAATTAGAAGCAGCACAACTTCCAAGAACTTTAGATGAATTAAATGGTGCTGTAATTAATGGTAACTATGCGCTTGAAGCTAAATTAGATGCTACAAAGGATGCATTATTTACAGAAGATAAAAATGATGAATCTATAAAAAATTATAGAAATATATTAGCGGTTAAAAAAGGAAATGAAGATTCAGAAAAGATTAAGGCTTTAACAAAGGCACTTACTTCTGATGAAGTTAAAAAATATATTACTGATACTTATAAGGGTGCTGTAGTTCCAGTATTTTAATGAAAAAAAGAATTGATTACAAATTGTAATCAATTCTTTTTTTATATACAAATATTTTATTTGGTATATAATTTGTGATTTTAAATATCGTTGAATTTTCCTTTTGTTCATCATTGCTTATATCAGGCAATAAATATATATAGTTTTACAATAAATAAAAATCAGGTTAAAATAAATTAAGATTATATGTTAGTGGAGGAAAATATAATGAAGATTTCAAAGGTAAATGCAGAACTAACTGGACAAGATATTTTAAGTATAATAAATGAATTTGTTAAAGTTGAAGGATTAACTCTTAATAAAGTAAATATAGATAATGAAATTACAATAGAAGGTACTTTCAAAAAAGGAATATCTTTTGGTTTCAAAGGAAGTTTAGCGATAGAGGGTGTCAGAGACGGAAAGATATACTGCAGATTGTCAAAGTTTAAGGTGCTAAAGCTTGGTATCTTTAGAATTATACGCAGTTTTGCATTAAAAACTGCTTTTAAATATCTTGCTATAAGTGGAATAGAAAACGATAAAGATGTAATAGTATTAAATATACACAAGTTATTAAATCCAGTACCATATGTTGATTTAGATATCTCAGCCGCTTATGTAAGAAAAGATATTCTTTTAGTTGAAGTTGAAGAAATTAACATATCAGTTAATGGAGGCTTAATAAAGGAAGAAGAAGCTGAAGAGGAATTAACAGAAGATGTGGAGAAATTAGAGTTGCCTGTTGAAAAAGTTAAAGATGGATATACTACTGGAAGAAAATTTATAGAGGACAAGCTACCAGAAGGTGTTAAAAAAGCTAGTGATATTATTCTTGTAGTTCCAGATGTAATAGCATTAATATCTAGATTATTAAAGGATAACAGGGTACCTCTTAAAACAAAATTATCTATAGCAGCATCACTTGGATATATGATGTTTCCTATAGACATAATACCAGATAGGATTCCTTTTATAGGTAACATTGATGAATTAGCAGTTGCTTTTTTTGCCTTAAATAAGGTTGCAAGTACTGTTCCAGTGCAGGTTATAGCTGAGAACTGGGAAGGGAAAACGGAATTGGTTTTAGTACTTAAAAAAGGGGTAGAATATTTAGTGAACTTCACAAACGCAAGAAATGTAGAAAAACTTTATAACGTTATTACAGAATTAAGTACATTATAGGAAGGTAAAAGTATGACAAAATATTATTCAGTATATAGAGGGAAATCAGGAATACCTAAGATTCTTACAAATTGGGAAGAATGCAAAAAAGAAGTCATAGGATGTAAGGGGGCAATATATAAAAGTTTTAAAACAGAGGAGGAAGCTATAGAATTTTTATCTTTAAGTTCAAAAGGGAAAAGTGAGATTTCTAGCACAAATGTTGTGGATGAAGAAAAAAGTTTACATTTAGATATGAATGGATTAGTTATTTATGTAGATGGAAGTTTTTCTTTAGAAAAGGGTAACTATTCATATGGATTAGTAGCAATTAGAAATGGAGAAGAGATTTATAGAGATTGTGGAGCTGGGGAAGATTCGGATGCAATTGCATTAAGAAATGTGGCAGGTGAAGTGCTAGGATCCTTAAAGGCTGTTGAATATGCTATTAGCAATGGATATGAAGATGTTAAAATAGTTTATGATTATCAAGGAGTAGAGTGCTGGGCACTGGGAACTTGGAAGAGGAATAAGGAGTTAACAGAAGCATATCATAAATCAATGCAAGAAAATATGAAAAAAATTAACATAAAATTCATAAAAGTTAAAGGTCATAGTGGAGACAAGTATAATGATATAGCAGATAAACTTGCAAAGAAGGCTTTGGAAATCATTTCATAGGTTAAAAGAAAAAAAAATACATAATATAAATATAGAATCCAATTTAGATAATTTTAAAAAGAGGTGTTTTATATGGGCAGATATGTAAATGGAATGATAGCTGGAGTAGTAGTTGGAGCTACAGTTGGAATGATGGTATTACCTCAACTAGATAGGAGAACTCAGAAAAACGTGAGAAAAGCCGGACAAAAAATACTAGATTATGTTGAGGATTCTTATGATGGAATGACCAAAATGTTTTAATTGGGAAAAGCAGAGTTGATTACTCTGCTTTTTTTTATATTATTAAAATAAATGTTAACAAATTGGTTAATATGTGTTGAGAATATTACATTAAGTTGTTTACTTTTACAAATTTATGTTATAATTTAGTTATTAATTTGATTATTTACCTGTATGAAATAATAAAATTTAAAAAAGGAAGAGGATATAATGGAAATTCTGTCATTAGGAGAGAAAATAAAAAGAAGAAGAAAAGAGCTAGATATGACTTTAAAAGACTTAGCCAAGGATAGAATTACTCCTGGACAGATAAGTTTAGTAGAGTCAGGAAGATCAAATCCTTCAATGGATCTATTAGAATATTTATCTGTAAATCTACATACATCAGTAGAATATCTTATGGAGTCTGAAGAAAGTCAAGCTGAAAAGATTAGTACATATTATTCACAGGTTGCTGAATCTTATATTTTAAGTGGAGAATATAGTTTAGGAGAAAGTTATATTGAAAAAGCTTTAATCTATGCTGAAAAATACAACTTAGAATATAGAAAAGCAAAAATACTATCTTTAAGGGGGAAAATAAGTACTTTTAAGGGGGAAATTGCATTAGCACAACAATTTTTTCTGTCATCAAATGTAATATTCATAAAGAATAATAATTATGAAGAAATAGTTGAAACATTTCTGAATCTTGGAAAAATAACTATAAATTTAAAAGCTTATCACTCAGCTGGTAGTTATTTAAAGCAAGCAGAAAAAGTTTATATTGACAACAAAATTGGAAATGATTACATGCTGGGAGAAATATATTATTATATTTCAATAATATATTTTGCCATGGAAGATGAAGAAAAGTCCAATAAATATGCATGTTTAGCAAAAGACAAATTTAAGCAAATTTACAATAGAGAAGAATATGCAAAGACATTACTTCATATTTCGGAGGAGTATAATGAAAACGGAGATTTAGTTAATGCTATTAAATACTCTAATAAAACTCTAAAAATATATGAAGAAATAAACAAATTAAAGAATCTATCTTATATTGAAAATAATTTAGGAAAGATATTTTATAATTTTGAAAAGACTGAAGAAGCCTTTAAACATTTTGAAATTGCTAATGGATTTGCGCCGAATTGTGATGATGATTTATTAATAGAGACAAGCTTAAACATTTGCAAAAATCATTTGAAATTAAAAAATATTGATAAATGTGAAATGCTATTAGATGAAATTATAGGCAAGATAAAGCAAGGTAATATAGATAAAATGATAGAATATAATCTAATTAAGTATAGGCTTTATACAATTAAAGATGATTTTGAGAATGCTGAAAGAATGTTAAATGAAAGTTATCTCATAGCGAAAGACGGTGGATTACTACAAAAAGCAGGTGAGATAGCAATAATACTAGGTAAATATTATATGGATAATAAAAAGGTTGAGGAAGCTACAAGGTATTTAGATCAGGGAGTAAGTTTATTTAAAGAGGTAGGAGTTCTACAAAATTAGAATTAGATGGGTGAGAAAAATGGAAATATTGTCTACTGGGGAAAAAATAAAAAGAGCTAGGATATATAAGGGAATAACCTTAAAAGATTTGTGCGAAGATAAAATATCAATTTCAAAAATGAGTTGTATTGAGAATGGAAAGGTCAAGGCAGATAAGGAAATAGTACAATTTATTGCTAATAAAATTGAACTTGATTATGATTACTTAATACAGGATGTTTATGAACAGATAGTAGAGAATCTAGCTACTATTAAAGCTGGTAAGGGGAATAGCGAAAATATCGAAGAAGATATCAAACATAATTTATATTATGCTGTGGAATATGAATATTACGAACTTGCGTTTGACTTGATACATATATTATTTTCTTATTATCTAGAAGAGCAGAAATATGAGAAAGTTCAACTAATAATATCTCAATATTATGATCTTTATCAAAAAAATAATAAAGATGAAAATACAATAGTATACTATAATGATATGGCAAAATATCTTCTTCAAAATGAAGAATACAGTGAAGCTATAGCTTACTATGTAAGGCTTAGAGAAATAATAGATATTGAGGATTCTACAGGAAAAGAGTTGTTTTCAACTGTAGCATACAATGAAGGAATTTGTTATTGCAGATTGCATAATGATATAAAAGCATATGATTTATTAAAGGAATCAATACGATATGAAGATTACCTACAAGGAGATATTAATAAGGGAAAAGTATGCCAGGCATATGCTATGGTATGTATAAGACTAGGGGCTGAGGATGCTCAAAAATATGTAAAAAAAACATATGAATATCAGAAAAGCAATCCAATGATAGTAGCTAGTGCAAAAGGTGAATATGGGAAAGCTTACTTTGAAGTTGGACAAAATGATAAAGCTGTAGAAGAAATTCTAGAGGGGATAAAAATGTTTCCAAGACATAACAAAGAAAAGTATGTGCAGTTTTTAAATGAATCGATTGAAACATTATATAAATATAAAGAATATGATAGGGCATATGATCTAGCAGGACAAGCATTAGATTTAGCTATTGAAACAGGTGAAATAAAACTTATCGAAAAATCATACTATTTTAAAGGAAGTATATTGCAAAGGAAAGGTAACTTTAGGGAAGCAGAAATGTATATGAATCTTGCATTAGATTCATTATTGAAGTTTGGAACTAAGGAAGAAAGAAGAAGAAGATATATGGATATGGCAAGTATGTACTATAATTTAGGTGATGTAAAAGATTCTTTAAAATATTTCTCTTTAGCTATGACGAAAGAAAAGAATATTCTATAAAATGAAACTGGATTAAATGAATTCATTTAATCCAGTTCTTTTTATTTTATTATAATTAGGACAGCACCATAGCCTTTTAATTTGGTTATTATATTAAGAACTGAACTTCTTTTTGCATATTTAAATTCAATTTTAGGGAAAGAAGCCTTTGATAGAATCTCCATTTCTTCTTTACTTAACCTGTCAGGTTTTCCCATAGAAACCCAGTAGTTATAAGATGAACCTACTTTTTCATTAATTTCATAAAAGGTTATTCTTGAATCTTTATTTATATTAGTTAAATTTAATGAAATTTTCTTTTCTGTAGATTTAGACATTCCGCGCTTATTAATTAAGTTATGACTGTTAAAAATACTTTCTAAAGTTTCAGTGTATGTATATAAAAGTATACTAAAACCATCGGATGATTTTGTTATTATATAGCCATTATCCATTTCAACTATGTCGCCATTTAGTTTGCTCATAAGATAATATGCATAATACGAAGGCTTTCTTATAGCCATATCGTTAACAAGTCCTGAAGCTCCAATAAAAACTTCGTTATTTAAATGAGTTTCTCTTTCTAAAACATCAAAAGCTCTCAAATGGCTCATATCATCGTTGGTAAATAGTTCTTTATGAATTATATATGGAACCATATATGATGTATCATAGATGGTGTTCAATTCTCTATTTTGAGTAAACTCATTATCTAGAATGCTAAACTTAAGAGAATTAGTAATATAATTTTTTAAACTTTCTTTTATCATATAATTTAGATTAGAAGAAAGCTGGAATTTAATTTTAGAAAGATCAAAGATTTCAATATCTGAAAAATATGATTTAAAACTTTCTAATGCTGTTATATAATCCTGGTCAGAGAAGCTAGTATTATCAAGAACAATAAGAGGATTCAAATTTATGTAATCAAGAAATTCAAGTACTGTTCTTATCCTATTCCAGTTAATAAAATCATTTCCTTTAAATACTCCCATATCTTCATTAAAGAAGTTTTCAAGTCTTCCATAATTAAAATGAAGCTCCTCTTGAAGTTCTTCCAGAATATTTTTATTTTCTTCAATTAGAAGGTCGAAAGTGTCACCTAGAGTTAGAATTTCTCTAAATTTTTTTGTGAATTTTCCTTTAGTCAAGCTCATATCAACATGTATATTCCAAAGTTTGTTTTCGTAATTATATCTTTCATAATCATCTAGGTAAGATGATAATAGTTCTATAGAATCATATATTGGTAAATAGGTAATCTTTTTTGCTTTTTCATATAATTTAGGAGAAAGTTTATTTTTTCTTTTAAATTGAAGTGGAGTGCAACCATAATAAATTTTAAAATGCTTATTTAAGTACCTAGTATGAGAAAATCCTATTTCATCTGATATTTCTGAAATACTCATATCTGTATCTAAAAGGAGTTTTACCGATTCTTCAACCCTAGTGAGGTTAAGTAAATCCGTAAAGCTATAACCAGTAGCATTTTTGATTTCATGTGAAAGGTAATGTGGTGTTAAGAATTCCTTTTTAGCTATTTCTTGTAGAGTTATATTACTGTTATAATTGTTATATATATATTTTGAAATTCTATGATACCTTTCTAATTGTTCTTTGTTATCTTTTAAATCTTCTTGTTCATAAAGGAGATAATGAAAATTATTAATTAGATGAAAAAGTAAATTAATTAATATATTTTCAATTTCTTCGTCATAGTTTTCTTGTCTTTGTACATATTCATATAGAAGTTCGGCTAAAAATGCTCTGAATTCGTCATACTCAGCACCTTCTTGAGCTCCAAGGTCAGAAGTATTCGTATAGAAATAAACATTCTTAATATCTTTATAGTATTTAGATAGAAAGCTAGGATCAATGTGGAATATTAATAACATATTATCAAAGTTAGAAGTAATACTGTGAGTTTCATCAACATTTATTATTTCTAATTCATTTTCAAATAGTTCAAAGCTATCTGTATCTATGGATATTTTAACTTTACCTTTTATTACATATATTATTTCAATAGAATTATGCCAATGTATAGGATATTCCTTAACTGAACAAAATGAAATATTAACAGGCATATCAGATGCAAAGTTAATGAATTCTTTTCTCAAAATAACACCTCCTGTTGTATATAGAAATTATAACAATTATTAGTTATTTAAAAAAGTAAAAAAATGAAAATAAAACTTTGACTTTCTTTGACCTTTGTATTATTATAAAAATATAGAAAAAACTATTTACAGTAGTAAGGAGGAGTAATATATGAATGTTGATAAAATGACATTAAGAGTACAACAATGTTTAAGTGATTCTAACTCTATAGCAGTTAAATTTAATCATCAACAAATTGAAGTAGTTCATCTTTTTGCTGCCCTTATGGAACAAGAAGACGGGTTAATTCCTAATATTTTCACTAAAATTGGTGTTGATATAAAGAATGTAAGATCAGAAATTAATAACAAATTAGAAGCTATGCCTAAAGTTATGGGAGAAGGAGCAAATTCTTCGGGTGTATATATAACTAGAAGAGTAGATGAAGTACTTGTAAAAGCAGAAGATATTTCGAAAAAATTTAAAGATTCATACATTAGTGTTGAACATTTAATGTTATCCATTATGGAAGTTGATTCTAAGGGTATAGTTGGAGAAATATTAAAAAAATTTAATATTACAAAAAAAGATTTTATGAAAGTATTAGAAGAAGTTAGAGGAAATCAAAGAGTTGAAACACAGGATCCAGAAGGGACTTATGATGCACTAACAAAGTATGGTAGCAATTTAGTTGAATTAGCTAAGAAACATAAGTTAGACCCTGTGATTGGAAGAGATGAAGAGATTAGAAGGACTGTAAGAATACTTTCAAGGAGAACAAAAAACAATCCTGTTTTAATTGGTGAACCGGGAGTTGGTAAAACTGCTATAGTTGAAGGCTTAGCAGAAAGAATAGTAAAGGGTGATGTGCCCGAAGGTTTAAAAGATAAGGTAATCTTTTCACTTGACATGGGATCATTAATTGCAGGTGCAAAATATAGAGGGGAATTTGAAGAGAGATTAAAAGCTGTTTTAAAAGAAGTTCAAAGAAGTGAAGGAAGAATAATTCTTTTCATTGATGAAATCCATACTATTGTAGGTGCTGGTAAAACAGATGGAGCAATGGATGCTGGTAATTTAATTAAGCCATTACTTGCAAGAGGAGAATTACATTGTATTGGAGCAACTACTTTTGATGAATATAGGCAATATATTGAAAAAGACAAAGCTTTGGAAAGAAGATTTCAACCGGTAATAGTGGATGAACCAACAGTAGAAGATACTGTTTCTATATTAAGGGGATTAAAAGAAAAATTTGAAATACATCACGGTATTAGAATTCATGACAATGCAATAGTAGCGGCTGCAAAACTTTCTCATAGGTATATTCAAGATAGATTTTTACCAGATAAAGCTATAGATTTAATAGACGAAGCAGGAGCTATGATTAGATCAGAGATAGATTCTCTTCCTACAGAATTAGATATTATAAGAAGAAAATTATTTCAATTGGAAATTGAAAAGGGAGCTTTAGAGAAAGAAAATGATGAAGGTTCTATAAAACGGCTAGAAGCGATTTCGAAAGAAATAGCAGAACTTAAAGAAAAGAATGACGAAATGACTGCAAAATATGAAAAGGAAAAAGAGCATATTACATCTTTAAGAGAATTAAAAACAAGACTGGATGATGCACGTGGTGAAATAGAAAAATATGAGAGAGCTTATGACTATAATAAAGTTGCAGAGCTTAAATATTCCACTATACCAGTATTAGAAGAAGAAATAGAAAAGAGAGAAAGTGAAGTAAAGGAAAATTATGAAGGTGCTCTTTTAAAAGAAGAAGTTACAGAAGAAGAAATTTCACAGGTTCTATCAAAATGGACTGGAATTCCTGTAAGTAATCTTCTTGAAGGAGAAAGAGAAAAATTATTAAGACTTGATTCAGAACTTCAAAGCAGAGTTATTTGCCAAGATGATGCAATAGAGGCTGTATCTAGTGCAATACTTAGAGCTAGAGCAGGACTAAAAGATGAAAACAAGCCAATAGGATCATTTATATTCTTAGGACCAACAGGAGTTGGTAAAACTGAACTTGCAAAAACCTTAGCTAGGACATTATTTGATAGTGAAGATGCCATGATAAGAATTGATATGTCTGAATATATGGAAAAGCATGCTGTATCAAGACTTGTTGGTGCGCCTCCAGGCTATGTTGGATATGAACAAGGAGGTCAATTGACAGAAGCTGTTAGAAGAAAGCCATATAGTGTGCTTTTATTTGATGAAATTGAGAAAGCACATGAAGATGTATTTAATATGTTTCTTCAAATTTTAGATGATGGAAGGTTAACTGATAATAAAGGTAAAACTGTTGATTTTAAAAATACAATAATAATAATGACTTCCAATATAGGATCTCAATATTTATTAGAAAATGAAAATCAAGAGGAAATAAGTGGAAAAAGTAAAAATTTAGTTATGTCTGCTTTGAGAAGTAAGTTTAAACCAGAATTTCTAAACAGAGTAGATGATACGATAATGTTCAAACCTTTATCAGAAACAGGTATAAAGAAAATAATTGATATTTTCTTAGAAGA
Source organism: Clostridium sp. HBUAS56017 (assembly GCF_007115085.1). Classification (NCBI taxonomy): domain Bacteria; kingdom Bacillati; phylum Bacillota; class Clostridia; order Eubacteriales; family Clostridiaceae; genus Clostridium; species Clostridium sp. HBUAS56017. The sequence goes on from NZ_SULK01000025.1 coordinate 31,236, forward strand.
AGTTAGAAATAGATTAAAAGATAAAAATATTACATTAGAAGTTACAGAGAGTGCAAAAAATATTTTGGCAAAAGAGGGATATGATGTAGTTTATGGAGCTAGACCACTTAAGAGATATATCCAAAATACCCTTGAAAATAGTCTTGCTAGAAGAATTATAAAAGGTGATGTTCATTATGGTTCAAATGTACTGGTAGATGGAGACGGAGAAGAAATAACACTTTCTACAAGGTAAAAATAGCTTGTATCAAAAAAAATAAAATGCAGAAAATATATATATAAAGAATTACTCAGTTTTGAAAATTTATAATCAATTTTTGATTATGAATAATTTAAGGAGGAATTTTTATGGAGTATATAACTGCAATGAATAATTATGTAGTAGTTAATCCAAATGGGGATATGCAAGGATATGTAGAAATTGATGAAGCTGTAGGAGCAGTAGACTCATATGATTTAGAAAATATTTTAGCATTATGTGAAGAACCCAGAAAAGGACATATGTTTGATATGTGGCAATTTGACGATATGCAGGATTCAGGTATTATTTACGGAGTAGATAACGGTGAATGTCAAATTTATGATATGGATACTTTACTAGAGGCTATAAGAGAATCTGGTATGTTTCAAGATGAAAAAGACGAATTAATTAAAGAATTGTTAAAAAAAGATATTCATTTAAATGCATATGATAAAGGTATTGTGGGAATACTAGATAATGTTGATGTTGAATGGACATAAAAAAGGAAAGGTCACGGTTTTGCCGTGACCTCATAATATGTTATTTTAAACCATTTTCATATTGTTGCACCATTCTCTTAACCATTTCGCCACCAACACTTCCGCATTGTTTTGAAGAAAGGTTTCCGTTGTACTCAGTGAAAGGAACTCCCATTTCACTTGCAACTTCATTTTTGAATTTTTGTAATCCATTCTTAGCTTCTGGAACTAATGCATTATTATTGTTTTGTGACATATTAAATTCCTCCTCTAACGAGTTTTTTTGCTAGGCATTTCTGCTTTGCACTATTATTGTGTGTAAACACAAAATATATAAACTATGTTTTAATAGGTAAAGAAGGAAAATTGTACAAACTATATTTCAGTTATAATATGGTTATTAATTATTTTCTGTTTCTATAAATTTTTAATAGTCCAGTTACCACAGGGATTACTATTAATACTGAGATTATACATTCTGGGACTCCATTAGTTAATGCAATTGTACCAAGTGTTCCAGCAACAGCTTCAGGACTCAAGTTTTTTAATACAGCATATTGGTCACGAAATAAAATGAAAGTTAATCCTAATACTCCAACAGTATTAGTAATTGTACCTAATGCAGCTGCAAATCCATAAGCAATTTTTGGAGTGTTAAATTTATTTTTAATATATTTATATACATAATATGATATAATTCCGATTAATACTCTAGGTATAATAGCAACTACAGGATTCATGAAAACTGGTGATAAAATTGTTGGTGCAGTAATGTTTTGATATATAGAAAATAAACCGAAAACTAACCCAACAGCAGCACCTACAATAGGACCTTCAATAATAGCGCCAATTATTACCGGTATATGCATTATTGTAGCTTTCATAAAAGGAAGTGGAATAAATCCTATTCCTGTTAACCCCATAAATATGGAGATTCCAGAGAGCATTCCTATGACAGCTAATTGTCTAACTTCTAAAAAACTTTTTTTGTGATTTTCCATTACATTTCCTCCGTTCTTATTCCTTAATGGATATAATTCGGCAAATCTTGAAGTTTAGATTTACAGTTCAGTTTGTTAAAATACTGACAAGTATTATTGTAGCATGAAATAAAAAATTATCAATATAAGATAAAATTGTAGAATTTTTTGAAAATATAATAAAATAAATAAAGACTAATTTTCAAGCTTTTTCACTTGAAAATTAGTCTTTATTAAGTTAGCTAAAAGTTGTATTGTTAATAAATATTTTTATCTGGCATAACAAAAGCACAAGCAATATAACCAAAAAAGCCTAGTCCGAAAGACAATAAGGTAATTAAAATCCACAAAACTCTTATTAAAGTAACATCAGCGTCAAAATAATCAGCAAAACCGGCACATACACCAAATATTTTTTGTTCAGCTGAAATTTTATATAATTTTTTCTTTGAATCCATAATAATTAATCCTCCCTAAAAATGGTGAAAGAATATCTTTATTATATTATAAACGAGAATAATAAAAAGTATATATAATAATTGGAATATAATTAAAAGTTAAGATGATATTAAGAAAAAAATAAATTTAATATATTTTATTAAATTAGAGATATAATTATATCAGTAAGTAAAAAATAGTATAAGAGGAGGAGAGTTCATGGCGAGTGAATATAGAATTATGGATTATCCTGAAAAGTCTTGGAGTATATCAAAGATGAAGGTAATAGATAATTGCTTTAGAGAATATTACTATACATACTATGGCTCTCATAATGGATGGCTTTATCAATCTACTGATGAGCAAAAAATATCATGGAGATTAAAAAAACTGACTAATATATGGATCATGTTTGGTGATAAGTTACATGAATTAATAAAAAGTTTGGTGAAAGATGATGGAAGTGAAATAAATGTAGGTGAAATAAAAGAACATATGAGAGTTAAACTTAACCTAGGTGTTAAGGAAAGCTTGCAAAAGTATAGAAATGGAGACTGGGATGAGTATCCTAAGGGGGAAATGCTTCAGGAATATTACTATGGAGAGAAACTTAAGGAGAAGGATGTAGAAGAGATAAAAAAGAGAATAGAAAGTTGCACTAAGGGATTGATAGTATCTAAGTCGTATAATGAAATTAAAAACACAGCAAAAGAAATTCTAGAAGTAGATGAAGAAAAATTTGATTTTATCTTTGTTTCAGGTATAAAGGTATATGCTCTTATTGATGTTCTATATATAGATGAAAAAGGTAATTATGTTATTGTTGATTGGAAAACTGGCCAATTTAGTGAACATGATAAAGAACAATTAATGGTTTATGTATTGTATGTTATGGAAAGATATAAAGTAACAATAGATAAAGTCATAGGACGTCTAGAATATTTATTAATTGGAGAAAATTATGAGTATAAATTTAATCTAGATGATATTATAGAGATAAATAATAGAATAAATATGGACTTAAATGTTATAAATGCTTTTTTGGAAGATAAGGATAAAAATAAACCGAGACATAAAGAACACTTTTTGATGTGTGATAATATAAGTAAATGTAGAAAATGTAAATTTAGAAAATTATGCTTAAATGAGGAGGAAATATAAATGAAACTAATTGATATCGTACAACTAACAAATAATAAGTTTTTAAACATGTATAAGCTAAAATTAATAAATAGAAAGGGGAATCCAAAGGATTATTTTGTTGCAAGTAGGAGAGATAGATTACATTTAAGTTGTGTAACAAAAGATCATAATGTTTGCGATGGAGTTATGATAATTCCTATAACAGAAGATGGAGAAATCGTAATGCTTAAGCAGTACAGACCAGCAATATCAGACTACTTGTATGAACTTCCAGCAGGAATAGTAGATCCAGGAGAAAGTATAGAAAGTGCAGCTAAAAGAGAACTATATGAGGAAACAGGACTTATAGCAAAGAGCTATGAAGTATATTTAAAACCAAGTTACACTTCAGTAGGATTAACTGATGAGACTACAGCGATAGTAAAGATGGTGGTTGAAGGTGAGATAACAAATGAACATGCAGAAGCTGATGAGGATTTAGAAGTTTTTAAATTAAAAATAAGTGATGCAAAAAAGTTTGTAGAAAGTCATAATGTCTCTATAAAAGGGGCACTTATATTGATGAGTTTGTAAAACACGAGTGTTCTTCTAATAAAAACACTTGTTTTTATTAGAAGAACATGATATTATTGTATTAAGAAAATTTCACATAATAATATACTTGGGGTGATAAAATGAAATTTCAAAGTACAAGAGGGTTAGAGAAAGATGTATCTTCGGCTGAGGCTATAATTAGAGGAATAGCTAAAGATGGAGGTCTATATGTTCCAGAATCTTTTCCAAATTTGTTTAACTTGATAAAGTATGATAAAGATTTATCATATGAAGAACTAGCTTTTAAGATAATAAAGGAGTATTTTACTGATATTAATGAAGAGGATTTAAAAGATGCAATAAATGATGCGTATAAGAATCGTTTTGAAGTTAAAGTAAATAAGGATTTTTTAGAGTTATATCATGGACCAACTTGTGCATTTAAAGATGCTGCTTTATTATTTCTTCCTCAAATTATGAAAAGAGCAAAAAAGGCTTTAGGATTAAAAGAGGAAATAGTTATATTGACTGCTACATCTGGAGATACTGGTAAAGCTGCTTTAGAGGGTTTTAGTAATGTTGATGGATTTAAAGTAGTTGTTTATTATCCTAAAAATGGAGTTAGTACTATTCAAGAAAGGCAAATGGTTACACAAGAAGGAAATAACGTTAAAGTGTTTGGTATTACAGGTAATTTTGATAATGCACAAACCGGGGTGAAAGAAATTTTTGGAGATGAGTCTTTTAAAGAAGAGGTAAGAAGAGGTGGCTATCTTTTATCTTCTGCAAATTCAATTAATATAGGGAGACTTGTACCTCAAATTGTTTACTATTTTTACGGTTATTTCAAACTAGTTGGACAAGGAAAGATTAAATTAGGGGAAGAAATAAATGTAGCAGTACCTACAGGGAATTTTGGGAACATTTTAGCATCATATTATGCTAAGAGAATGGGATTGCCAGTACATAAATTTATTTGTGCATCAAATGAAAATAAGGTACTAACTGAATTCTTTCAGACAGGAATATATGATAAAAGAAGAGAACTTATTTTGACAGAATCACCATCTATGGATATTTTAGTTTCTTCAAATTTAGAAAGATTGTTATTTGAAGGAAGTGGAAGAGATGGAGAAGAGATTAAGAGACTTATGGATTCTTTAATGGCGAAAGGAGTTTATAAAGTTTCAAACAAAATTAGTGAATTCTTAAAAGATTTTTATGGAAACTTTGCAAATCAAGAAGAAGTTTCAAAAGCAATAAGTGATATATATGAAAAAGAGGGATATCTAATAGATACTCATACTGCTGTAGCTAAAGTAGTAAATGAAAAATATGTAAAAGAGACAGGGGATAATAGACAAGTGTTAATAGGATCAACAGCAAGCCCGTATAAATTCCCTAGAAGTATTTGCTCTTCACTTAATATTAATATAGAGGAATTAAATGATTTTGAAGTGCTAAATAAATTATTTGAAGAAACAAAAGTTGAAATTCCTACAAATTTAGTAGGGTTAGCTAAAAAAAGCATTTTACATAAAGAAGTATGGGATAAAAATGAGATGAAACAAGCTCTTTTATCATACTTAAAGTAGGTACTACCATGATTAAAATAAGAGTACCAGCTACTTCAGCTAATATGGGGCCAGGCTTTGATTCTTTAGGAGTAGCTCTAAATCTCTATAATATATTTGGATTTAGAGAAATAGATAATGGATTGAGTTTTAATGGAGTTCCAGAGGAATTTTGCAATGAAGACAATATAGTTTACAAAGCCATGATGAAATGTTTTAGTAAGGCTGGGTACAAACCTAAGGGGATAGAAATATCAACTTTAAAACAGGACATACCAGTATCGAGAGGACTTGGAAGTAGTTCTAGCTGTATAGTTGGGGGACTAGTTGGAGCTAATGAAATTTTAGGTAAAAAGTTTTCTCAAGATGAAATACTTGAAATGGCGGTTGAAATTGAAGGGCATCCAGATAATGTTGCGCCAGCATTGCTTGGAAACATGGTAGTTGCTGTAACTGAAGAGAAAAAGATATATTATCAAAAGATAAATGTTAATGAAAAAATTAAGTTCATTCCTATTATACCTAATTTTAAACTTTCTACCAATGAGGCAAGAAAGGTTTTGCCAAGTGAAATATCTTTAAATGATGGAGTTTATAACGTAGGAAGAGCATCACTTTTAGTTGCTGCAATATCAAATGGAAATTTAGAATTACTTAAACATGCTTGTAAGGATGCATTTCATGAGAAATATAGAAGTAGTCTCATAAGTGGATTTTATGAAGTAAAAGAAGAAATTTACAAAGCTCAAGGATTAGCTTCTTATTTAAGTGGAGCTGGACCTACCATTATGGCTCTATCGTTGAATCAGGATAGAGAATTTAAAGTGAAAATTCAAGAATTTTTAAAGCTTAAATCTTTAGATTGGAATGTTTATGAGTTATCAGTGGATAAATTAGGGGCAATAGTACTAGAGGGTGATGAGGAGTGCAAGGAAATTTTTTTGTAATTGATAAAAGAGTTTTACCAGAAGTATATGAAAAAGTTGTAAAAGCGAAGAAATTACTAAAAGAAGGTAAAGTAAAAGAAGTAACAGAGGCTACAAGGTTAGCTGGAGTAAGTAGAAGTGTATATTATAAGTATAGGGATTTTGTATTTGAGTTTTCAGAGAGTCCCAAAGGGCAAAAAGCTACATTCAATATAATGATAATAGATGGAACAGGTGTGTTGTCTACTATATTGAATTATATATCAAGTGTTGGTGGAAGTATATTGACAATAAATCAAGGAATACCATTAAACGGATATGCTTACGTCAGTTTAACTATAGATATGAGCAATTTAAACGGAGACATAAAAACACTAGTTGGGGATTTATCAAAATTAGATAGGGTTGAAAAAGTTGAGTTTATAGCTATGGAGTAGGCTGTAAGATGAATGTTAAAGAGTGAAATAATTTATTTCACTCTTTTTCGTTAAGAAAAATATAGTGGTTATTATCATATGCTTAATAATTATATGAATTTTTTAATACATTTGTGCAAAAGTTATTATTGACAGTGATAATATGATATATTATTATTAAAATATAATTTATCAATTTAGTACGCTAAATCGATAAAGTAAGGAGGGGCTATGGGGAAAAAATATATAATACCTGAAGGAACAAGAGATTTAGTCTTAGGTGAATGTGCTATTAAGAAAAAACTACAAATTGACATTGAGGAATTACTAGATAAATGGGGCTATAAGGAAGTTGTAACACCGACAATAGAATTTTATGAGACTTTTAATTGTGGATTTCAAAATTTAAAAGAAGAGGAGGTGTATAAATTTTTTGATAATAAAGGAAAAATATTGGTGCTTAGACCGGATATGACTATTCCTATAGCAAGGGTAGTTGCGACTAAGTTTAAAGATATTCCTGGACCTATTAGATTTAGGTACAGTTCCAATGTTTATAGAGTTCACGAAAGTCTTGGTGGTAAAAAGAATGAATATACTGACTGCGGAGTTGAACTTATTGGAGCAGAAGATAAGTGTTCAGATTTGGAAATTTTGCTTACGGCCTTGGATGTGTTAAAAGCATTAGAGGTGAGGCAATATAAGCTTGAAATAGGAAATATCAATTTTTTTAATTCTGTAATTAAGGACTTGGGCTTGGAGGAAGAAGAAAAGTTAGAATTAGCAGAACTTATTGATAGAAAAAGTTTAAAAGAGCTAGATGAATATTTAGATTTTCTAGATGTGGCAGAAGTTTATAAAGAATTTTTTAAAAAGGTTCCTTGGCTTTTTGGAGGAAAGGAAGTTTTAGAGGAAGGTAAAAATTATTGCTTCAATGATGAAATTAAAAATAGTATAGAGTATCTAGAAAGACTTTCAAAAGTATTAGATGAACTAGGTTATGGAGAAATGGTAACTTATGATTTAGGAATGGTACCTAGACTTGATTATTATACTGGGATAATTTTTAGAGGATATGTAGGTGGCGTAGGAGCTACAGTTTTAAGTGGTGGAAGATATGATAATTTAATTTCATATTTTGGAGAAAATAGAAAAGCTGTTGGATTCTCTATAAATCTTGACTCAGTACTAGATATTATGAAGAATAAGAAAATAGTAGATAAACAATCATATAAACTTCATTATGGAGAAAAATTTCAAGTTGAAGCTTTTAAAAAAGCGGAGGAACTTAGAAAACAAGGGTTTATAGTTAATATGATTTGTGATTCCAATCAAGATGAAATTAATGTTCAGGAAGTAGGTAATAATAGATGAGTATAAGTATAGCATTAACAAAAGGAAGATTGGAAAAAGAAACTGTTAAGTTACTTGATAAAGCAAGTTTTGGAACAGACGAATTGAAAGATAAGGGTAGAAAATTAGTATTTAATGATACTAAGGAAGATATAAAATATTTCTTGGTAAAAGCTGCTGATTCTATAACTTATGTAGAACATGGTGTTGCTGATATTGGGGTAGTTGGTAAAGACACATTGTTAGAATCAGATAATAATTATTATGAAGTTTTAGATCTTGGGATAGGTAAATGTAAATTTATAGTAGCTTCATTACCTGAAAATCAATTTCTAAAAAAAATTGGTCATATAAAAATAGGAACGAAATATCCAACAGTAGCAAAAGAGTATTTTAAGAAGAAAGGAATGGATGTTGAAATAATAAAAATAGAGGGATCAGTTGAATTAGCGCCTATATTAGGATTATGTGATGCTATAGTTGATATTATGGAAACAGGCACTACTCTTAAAGAAAATGGATTAATTATATATGACACAATTTGTGACATTAGTGCTAGGGTAATAGTGAATAAAGCAAGCTTTAAAATGAAAAAGAGAGAAATAGAATCATTTATTGAAAGAATAAGAAAAGTATTAGATAAGCAATAAGCAATAAGCAAAGGTGGAGTAGAAAATGTTAAAACTTTTTAATTTAGAAGAAAAAGGATGGAATCTTCTTATTAAAGAATTAAATGAAAGGGCGAATTCAGAAAGTGAAGAGATATTGGAATCTGTATCTAAGATACTAAAAGATGTTAGATTAAGAGGAGATATTGCTATAAAAGAATATACTGAAAAGTTTGATAAAGTAAAAATTAAAGATTTCAAAGTCAGTGAAGAAGAATTAAGTGAGTGTTTTAATGAAGTAGATGTTGAGTTTATTAACAATCTTAAAGAAGCGAAGGAAAATATAGAATACTATCATAAAGCTCAAAAAGGAAGAGGCTTTATACTAAATAAAGAAAGAGGCGTATTTTTAGGACAAAGAATCCTGCCTTTAGATTCAGTAGGAGTTTATGTGCCAGGAGGTACAGCTGCATATCCTTCATCAGTTCTCATGAATGTAATACCAGCAAAGGTTGCTGGAGTAGAGCAAATAGTTATGGTTACACCACCCAATAAAGACGGAAAAATAAATCCTTATATAGGAGTAGCAGCAAAAATTTCAGGAATTGATACTGTATATAAAGTCGGGGGAGCTCAAGCCGTGGCAGCATTAGCTTATGGAACTGAAGCTATTCCAAAAGTTGATAAAATTGTTGGGCCAGGAAATATATTTGTGGCTACAGCTAAAAAACTTGTATTTGGAACAGTTGATATTGATATGATTGCTGGTCCGAGTGAAATACTTATAATAGCTGATGAAGGGGCTGAAGCTAGTTATATAGCGGCAGATTTAATGTCACAAGCAGAACATGATAAATTAGCATCTTCGATACTTGTTACTACATGTAAAGAACTATATGAAAAAGTTAATTCGGAATTAGAAAAACAGATTAATGATCTTTTAAGAAAAGATATAATTAAAGATTCACTAATAAATCATGGAAAAGCTATTATCTGCAGTAGTATTGATGAATGTATTGAAGTTTCAAATAGAATAGCTCCTGAACATCTTGAATTAATGGTTCAGAATTCAATGGAGCTTTTAGGTAAGGTAAAGAGCGCTGGTTCAGTATTTCTTGGGTATAATACACCAGAGCCTATAGGAGATTACTTTGGGGGAACAAATCACGTGTTGCCTACAAATGGAACTGCAAAGTTTTTTTCAGCACTTTCAGTAGACAGTTTTATAAAAAAATCATCATTCTTATATTATTCAGAAGAAGCGATAAAAGAAGATGGTGAAAAGATAATTAACATAGCCAACAAGGAAGGTCTTACTGCACATGCAAATTCTGTGAAAGTGAGGCTAAAATAATGAAAGATATTAATTCTTATATAACCTTAAAAGGCCAGAATGAAATAAATCTAAATAGTAATGAAAGTTCTTTAAGAATAGAAAAAGAATTGCTTGGAATGATGAAAAGTTCATTTAATAAGATTGATTTTAATAGATATCCTAATAATGATAATGTCAAAATCAAAGAATTATATGCTAGTTACATTGGAGATGAAATAACTAAGGATAATATAATAATTGGTAATGGTTCAGATGAAATGTTAGGGCTAATTATTAATATTATAATAGATGAAAATAAAAAACTTCTCACAGTTTTTCCTGATTTTACTATGTATGATTATTATGTATCTATGCAAGGTGGAAAGATTGTAAAATATCAGAGTAATAGGGATGGTTATGTAGATGTAGATAAGTTTATAGAACTAGGAAAAAAAGAAAATGTAGATTTGATTATGTTTTCTAATCCAAATAATCCAACTGGATATGCATTTACACTAGAAGAAGTAAAAAAGGTTGTTGAAGCTTTTAAGGATATTTATGTTGTTGTTGATGAAGCATATTATGAATTTTATGGAGAGAGTATAGTAGGGGAGATAAATAAATATAATAACTTATTAGTAACGAGGACATTATCAAAAGCATGGGGCCTTGCAGCATTAAGAATAGGATTTTTGATTTCAAATAAAGATAATATTAAGAAGTTTAATGAGAATAGAGTACCGTATAGTGTTAGTTCTCTTTCACAGGTTGTTGCAGAAGTTGCATTGAATGATCAAACTAGAGCTAGGGAAGATAGCAGAAAGATAGTAGAAGAAAGAGAAAAAGTTTATGAAGAGCTTAAAAAAATAGAGAAAGAAGCAGCATTAGAGATAGAATTTTTTAAATCTAAAGCAAATTATATTTTTGGGAGAACTCTATATAAGGAAGCTCTTATTCATGGATTAAAAATGAATGGGATTAATATAAGAGATTTTCAAGATGATAGTTTTAGAATTACAATTGGCTCACCTTTTGAAAATAGCAAACTTCTTCAAAGTTTACGGAGAATATTTGTCTATGGAGGTGAGTAATATGGAAAAAAGAATAGTAGCTTTAGAAAGAAATACAAAAGAAACGCAAATTAAGTTAAGCTTAAATCTTGATGGAACAGGGAAAACATCTATAGAAACAGGAGTAGGTTTTTTTGATCATATGCTTGATTTAATGGCTTTTCATGGAATGTTTGATTTGGACATTAAAGCAAAAGGTGATTTGGTTGTATGTGATCATCATTTAGTAGAAGATGTAGGAATAATATTTGGAAAAGCTTTTTTAAAAGCTTTGGGTGATAAGAGAGGAATAAGAAGATATGGAACTTTTTTTCTTCCAATGGATGAATCTTTAGCTCAAGTTTCACTTGATATAAGTGGCAGAAGTTTTTTAGTATTTGATTGTAATTTTAATAGAGAGAGTATTGGAAACTTTTCTACTGAAATGGTAAAGGAGTTTTTTAGAGCATTTGCATTTAATTCAGAAATTACCTTACATGAACGGATTATTTATGGAGAAAATGACCATCATAAAATAGAAGCTTTATTTAAGGCTACTGGGAGAGCAATAAGAGAAGCTAAAGAAGTAGATAAAAGTAATATGGTCATACCTTCAAGTAAAGGTATGCTGTAGGAGGTTATTATGGTAGTAATAATAGATTACGAGATGGGCAATTTAAAAAGTGTTTTCAATGCTTTAAATAAAATAGATTGTCATTCAAAGATATCTTCTGATAAAGAGGATTTAAGAACAGCAGACGCATTAATATTACCAGGTGTAGGAGCATTTAAGGATTGCATGGACAATTTGGAGAGAACCGGATTATCAGATATTATAAAGGAAGAGGTAGTAAAGGGAAAACCGCTACTTGGCATATGTCTTGGGATGCAAGTATTGTTTGAAAAAGGTTATGAGGGAGAAGAGAAGAAGGGGTTAGGTCTACTTAAAGGAGAAGTAAGGAAAATGGTAGATCCTTATGAAAAAATTCCTCATATAGGATGGAACAATCTTGAAAAAAATAATAATGATATTTTAATCGATGGAATAAATGAAAATTCTTATGTTTACTATGTTCATTCATATTATGCACAAGAATATAGAGATGAGGATTTAGTAGGATATTCAACCTACGGAAAACTTAAGATTCCAGGGCTGGTAAGAAGAGATAATATTATGGGAGCACAATTTCATCCTGAGAAAAGTGGAGAAGATGGGCTTCGAATTCTCAAAAATTTTAAGGAGTTGGTTTTATGATAATTATACCTGCTATAGATATAATAGATGGTAAGCCGGTAAGACTCTATCAAGGAGATTATAATAAGAAAGAAATAGTAGCAGATGATATATTAGAAACTTCTAAGTCATTTCAAGATGCAGGGGCAGAGTATATTCATCTTGTGGATTTAGATGGAGCTAAAGCTGGTAAATTAATTAATAGAGAAGTTATTATAGAGGTTGCTAATAAAGTAAGCATTCCAGTGGAAGTAGGGGGGGGAATTAGAACCTATGAAACCATAAAATATCTAATTGAAAATGGAGTGTCTAGGATTATACTTGGGACTAGTGCAATGGAAGATGAAGTATTTTTAAAGAAAGCCATAGATAATTTTGGCGAAAAAATAGCTGTTGGAATAGACTGTAAAGATGGATATGTTTATGGAAGAGGTTGGCTAGAAGGAAGTTCTCTTTATTATATTGATTTTGCTAAGAAACTTGAGGAGTATGGAGTTAAGAATATAATAGTTACAGATATAAGCAAGGACGGGACTTTAGAAGGCCCTAATTTAGAGATGTTAAGTAATCTAAAGAGTGAAGTGAATATTAATATTACTGCGTCGGGTGGAATAAGAGATATAGAAAATATAAAAGCATTAAATGATATGAATATTTATGGAGCTATAACTGGAAAAGCTATATATGCAAAAACATTGTCCTTAGAGGGAGCCATAAAGCTTACAAAGGGGGAAGTGTAAAATGCACACAAAGAGAATTATTCCTTGCTTAGATGTTAAGGCTGGAAAAGTTGTTAAAGGTATAAACTTTGTTGATATAAAAGAAGTAGGTGATCCTGTAGCACTTGCAGAACATTATTATAAAGAAGGAGCAGATGAAATAGTGTTTTTAGACATTACTGCTACACATGAAGATAGAGGGATAATGAAGCAAGTGGTTGAAAGAGTAGCTGAAAAAATATTTATTCCATTTACAGTAGGTGGAGGGTTAAGAAGTTTAGAAGATATAAAAACTATATTAAGAGCAGGTGCAGATAAAATTAGCTTAAATTCAGCAGCTGTTAGAGATAAAAACTTAATTAGGAAAAGTGCTTTTACATTCGGAAATCAGTGTATAGTTCTTGCTGTAGATGCAAAAAAAAGAGAAGATAAATCTGGATGGAATGTAGTTATAAATGGAGGAAGAATAGATACTGGATTAGATGCTTTAAAGTGGATAGAAGAAGGTGTAAAGCTTGGAGCTGGAGAGATATTATTAACTTCTATGGATGCAGATGGTACTAAAAAAGGTTTTGATATAGAACTTACTAAGGCTGTATCTAATATAACTAACGTGCCAGTAATAGCATCAGGAGGGTGTGGTAGTCTTGAGCATTTCTATGAGGTATTTAATGAGAAAGCAGCAGATGCTGCACTTGCAGCATCGTTATTTCATTACGGTGAACTTACTATAGAAGAAGTAAAGAGATATTTAAGAGAGAGAGACATTCCTGTAAGGTTTTAATGGAGGAATTATGAAAGAAGAAATAATAAGTAAGGTAGAAAAGGTGGATTTTGCAAAAGGCAATGGATTAATTCCAGCAATTGTTCAAGATTTTAAGAGTAATGAAGTTTTAATGCTTGCTTATATGTCGAAAGAAAGTTTGATTAAAACGTTAGAAGGCGAAACAGCTTGGTATTTTAGTAGAAGTAGAGATGAGCTTTGGAATAAGGGAGCTACATCTGGGCATTATCAATATGTAAAGGAAGTTAGGATAGATTGTGATAACGATACTATACTACTTCTGGTAGAACAAATGGGGGCAGCTTGCCATACAGGTAATAGAAGTTGTTTTTTTAGAAAGTTGTAGGAGGAAACATGAGTAGTGTAATAAAAGAATTATATTCAACTATTTTAGATAGGAAAAAAGGTGGCGATGAAGGGTCATATACTGTATACCTATTTAATAAAGGAAAAGAGAAAATACTTAAAAAGGTTGGTGAGGAAGCAACAGAGGTTGTAATAAGCAGTCTTTCAGAAAATAAAGTTGATCAAGTAAATGAAATCTGTGATTTAACATATCATCTTTTAGTATTGATGGCAGAGTTAGAAATACCTGTAGAAATGGTAGAAGAAGAGCTTATTAGAAGAGAAAGTAAAACTAACAATTTTAAAGGCGAAAGAAAAGAAATTCAAAATCTTTGATTAAAATGTTAAAGTTAAGGCATAATTAATATAAGAAAAAATTATAATTGTTAATTAACCTTTAAAGGTGTTATAATAAGGCAACAATGGAATTTTGAAAGGAGCTTTTTATGAAAGAGCTATTTAAAATTAAAGATTTATCATTTTATGCTGAGGACTTTCTTGACGATTTAAGTGAATATGAGGATATAATTCCTATAATAAAGGAATTAGAAAATAAGTTACAATATGAAAAAATTGCAGTAACAGAAGAAAATGAGTGCTGTGGAAAGAGTAGAGATAACTATTTTATCCAAATTCATGGATATATAAACAAAGATGATGAATTTATTACTAAAGAAGAGTTAGAAATGTTTAATAATACATTAAAAAAAGAAGAGCTAGATCTTTTTGTCATAAGAGTATATAAATGTGTTGACTGTGGAAAATGGATAATAGATATTTTAGAATAAAAGAAATCCTTTTGTAAATACTTTGATATTTGCAAAAGGATTTCTTTGTTGGTATTATATTCTAAAAATTCTTTAAGCTAAAAACCTTGTTATTTTACTAATTCCAAATTAAAATAAAATTAGTGAATAAGGTCTTTGAGAGTTGTGATAGGAGACGAATTTATGAACAAATTAATAAATGGAAAAAATAAATTTTTAAATTATTTTTTAGATTTAATGAATAATTTAAGAGAGAGCAATATTAGAAAATTTATAAGAAAAAGATTAAAACTTATAATAGTAATATTAATAGGGATTTTCTTATTTTTAGGCTACTTTATTGGTAGAGTTAATAGTAGCAGAGATAGGATAATAGGGAAGTTAGAAGTGGCATTAAAAGATGGAGATGTTAGTAAGTTAAGCAAGATTGTTAAGTTAGATGGGAAGAAAGTAGATAAAGAAAAACTAAAACCATTAATTAATTATTATAATGTAGATTCTTCTAGAGGTGATTCTGCTATAAGAATTTTAAAAGTTGGCGGAGAAACAGAGGCTTTCAAACTTGAATCTAGAAATTCGTTATTTGGAACGGACTACTATATAGATTTGAATACATATAAATTAAAGGTGAAAAGCAATTTTGAAGAAGGGATATTTACTATAAATAATAAGGATTATGTTAATGGGGATGAAGAACAAAAGGGACTTATTCCTGGAATATATTCTGTTGACGGAAAATTAAAAAGTGATTATGGAGATGTAGAAAGTTCAAAAGAATTAGTTCTCATGAAAGATGAAGAAATAGATGTTGATTTTCCAGCAATAAAAGTTAAGGTTGAATCAAAATATGAAGATAGTGAGATATTTGTAAATGAAGAAGATACTAACATAAAGGTAAAGGATGGTGAAGAGATAGGACCATTTGCCACTGATGGATCTGTTTTATTGCATATTGAGAATGACTTTCCATGGGGAAGAATTAAAAGTGAGGATGTAGCTGTTAGAAATACTCCTAACATGAAATTAGATATTAATATGGAAAACGATGAGATGAAATCAGAGCTAGAAGAGGCTTCAAATGACTTTTATAATAGCGTATTCAAATCATTAAATTATGAAGATAAAAATAGCATAAAAGCAGCAACAGAAACCACAAGAGATAAGATATATGATATTTTGGAAAAGAAATATATATTTTTGAAAAATGAGTATACAATTAAAAATGTAAATATAGATAATGAGAAAAGTCAGTATGACTATAAAGATGGAATATATAGGGCAATATTAGTTGTAAAGGTTGATTATGAAATAAAGAAAAGTTTTTTAGGCTTAAATAAAAGTAATAATTCAAAATTGTTTTTTACCAAACTTATTTATGATGAAAATGGATGGAAAATTGATGATGTAGAAAACTTTAGTTTATAAACAAAAGATAAAGAGGAGAGTACTTATGAATAAAAAAAGAAATAAACTAGTCACGATATTTATTACACTTACTCTTATTACAAATTCGCAAATTACATATGCGGCTGGTACTTCAAGCTTACAAGATAAAATGAATAAGAATAATCAGCAGATTGATGCCTTGGAAAAACAGGAAAAGGGTGTTCAAGACCAGAAAGCAAATGAAGAAAAAAATCTTGATGATGTAATGAAAAAAGTAAATGCAAAAAGTGCTGAATTAGCAGAAGCAAATAAAAAAGTACAATCCTTTCAAAGTAAGATAGATGAATTACAGAGTAATATTAGTAATTATCAGAGTAGTATAAATGCTAATAATGAAGAGATTAAACTTAAAGAGTTGCTTATAAAAGATAATGAAGAAGAGATTATAGAAAGAGAAAAAATGCTAGATGATAGGCTTAGAAGTTATTATAAAAACAACATGTCTAGCCAAATTATACATGTGATAGCAAAAAGCGGAAGCATAAGTGAAATGATAAATACTATTTCTACTATAAGCAAATTAATGAGTATGGATAGTAAACTAATGAAAGAAGTAAAGGAAATAAAAGAAGCTCTTGAAAAGGAAAAAGTTACATTACAGAAAAAGGTTGATAATCTCAATGAGGAAAGCCTAAAGGTAGAAGCATTAAAGAATGAACAAGTAAATGCTCAGAAAGAATTTATTTTGGAGAAAAATAAGTATGAGACTGAAATGAATGAATTAAAGAATTTAGAAGATGCGAAACAAAAAGTTGTAAATTCGTTAAGTTCAGAAGAAAAAGCATTGCAGGAAAAAATAGGAGACTTAAATGACTTTAATGAAGGGTTACAAAAGCAAATAGATGAGTTCTTTAATAATATTAATGGTAACAGTAATGTAGATAATAAAATTTCTAATGGTGAGGGGTTTTTAAAACCTGCGAATGGGGCTGTGACAAGCCCATATGGTCCTAGAGTTCACCCTATTTTTGGAACTAATGGATTTCATACAGGCGTAGACTTTGGCGCACCTAATAATTCTTCGATCTATGCATCAAAGAGTGGGAGAATAGTATTTGCTGGTGTTCAAAGTGGATATGGAAATACTGTTATAATAGATCATGGTGGTGGAGTTCAAACTTTATATGCACATTGTAGTTCAATTTTAGTATCATATGGACAAAATGTAGCAAGAGGACAAGTTGTAGCGAAGGTTGGTTCAACAGGAAATAGTACAGGCCCTCATCTTCATTTTGAAGTAAGGATTAATGGAAAACATACAAATCCTATGCAGTATTTAGGATAAGATAAGTTAAGCGATTTAGAATTAGTAAACAGTTCTAAATCGCTTTTATCATTGTTCTATATTATTAATGAAATGGATATTGTTTTAATATAAATCAAAAACCTGTACTCGGGTAAGTACAGGTTAAAGGGTTATGTCCATTTTTTGAAAGGGATAAATGAACATAATGTGGGGTTTATATCAACTTAACTATTATATATAGCTAAGATGTATGGGCTAAATTGTCTGATATAATTAGTTACTTATATTATAAGACAAAAATAAACAATTGCCAATGGATAAATTGAATTATTTCAGAAATGTAGAAATAATTTAGTAATTATTGCTGGATTAGAAATATAAGTATTAATTCTAGTATAGATAGTATATTATATATATATTACAATGCAATCATAAAATGCATTGCTCAGAGGAGGAAGTAATGAAAAAGTTTGACATTCAAAAAGAGATTGATAAATCTATGCAATTTGTTATGAAAAAAATTAGTGAAGGTAGATTATTAGTAGATACATTAGAGAGAGAAGATAATTTATTTATATATATAAAGAATGGAAGATATGATTTTTATGAAGAAGATGAGAAAAAAAGTTTTAATGGTATTTTATTATTAAGAGAAAATATAGAAGACTTGAATAAATTTAAATTAGAATTAAGAAAAAAGTCATGGAATTTAAACAACAATGGGTTTATAATTTTAAGGTATGTAAATAATGATATTGACGATATAGATTTAAAGGGAGAAGAATTTCAAAAATTCTTTAAAGAGGAAGGATTTGTTGATATAGAAAGTTATATTCTTTTAACAAAAGATGAGAACGAAGAAAGTAGTAAGAAAGGTTTGGTTGTAATAGGAAGATGGCATGAAGATTTGCTTAAAGAAACGCCTGAATATGAAGCGTATTCAAAGAACTTGGTAAAATCAAGTAAGTGTGGAGGCTGTTCTAAAAAAAGTGGGGGCTGTAGTGCCTGCAGTGGTGGTTGTTGCAAGAAATAAAATTTTAACGTGTAAATATACAAAAATAGTGTGTAATAGGATATAATGAAATATGTATAACGAATAAATGATATTATAGATATTTTCTGCAGGAGGTTAGGAAGTTGGCAAAACCAAGTATTTTTAGTAAGGATTATGAGAAGAGGATGAGAAAAAGAAAAAGAACAATATTTTTAGTGGTGTTGTTGGTATTAGTAGGAATCTCAATTGTAATCTTTAATTCAAAAATAAAAAATATTGATTTTTCAAATGTAAAAGCTAATATACAAGCTTGGGTAGATAGTGGAAAACAAGAGGAAGAGTTGACTAAAGTAGAAGAAGAGGAAACTGTAGAACCTGAAAAAGAAATACCTAAAGAACCTGAAAAAACTTATGTGAATATAAATATAGCACCAGGGGTAGAGGTGAAGGCAGAATATGTTTTACAAGAAGGTAAGAAACAGTTTGTTGCAGTAGATCAAATTCAAGGATATACTTTTAATATTAGCCCTTCAAAAGGACAAATGTTAATTTTAGATAGTGCGCAGAATATGAAAATTTCTGATACTGAAGGTGCAATAAAGGATATAACTAAAACAGCATATATATCTCAATCTGGAAGTAACTTTCCGAAGGATCAAATATTAGCTAATAATCCAACATATATATGGCATTCGCAAGCTAGATTTATAGATGATGCAAAAGTAGTATATGTGAGCGAATTGCCTTACTTTGGAAATGCTGGACAAAAGAAATATGTATGGATTCATGATATTGCATCAGGTGAAGATAAGACAATATGGGCATTAATTGGAACAAATATAACAATAGGGGATATAGTACCAGATAAAGGTATAACTATAACTGTTGATGGTGTAGTATCATATCTAAAAGCTGATGAGACAGTTACAAAATAAAATATGTTAATAAAAACTAGCAAATAAACAAATTATTTGATAATATTTAATATGATATGATATAATATTTTAGTCTATAAATATGAAAAAGGACTATTTTAGGAGGAATATAATTAATGGAAGCTAAAATGGAAAAAATAGAAGCAAATTTAGTTAAAATTGAAGTAAGAGTTGAGGCAGAAAAATTTAATGCTGCTTTAAAAAAGGCATATAACAAGAACAAGCAAAATTTTAATGTTCAAGGTTTTAGAAAAGGTAAAGTTCCTATGGCAATGGTTAAGAAGTTCTATGGTATAGAAGTTCTTTTTGAAGATGCTATTAACTTTGCAATAGATGAAACTTATGGAAAAGCACTAGAAGAAAATAACATAAGACCTGTTGACTATCCAAAGGTTAATGTTGTTGAAGTTGGAGAAGATAAGGATCTTGTATATACTGCTGAAGTTACAGTATATCCAGAAGTTGAACTTGGAGAATACAAAGGTTTAGAAGTTGAAAGACCAACATATGAAGTAAAAGAAGAAGATATTGAAAAACAATTAAAGTCAATGCAAGAAAAAAATGCAAGGATTGAAACTAAGACTGAAGGAACAGTAGTAGATGGAGATGTTGCAGTTATCGACTTTAAGGGATTTATTGATGGAGTTGCTTTTGAAGGTGGAGAAGGAAATGATTATTCACTAGAAATAGGCTCAGGTTCATTCATTGATAATTTTGAGGAACAATTAGTAGGAGCAGCTGTTGGAGAAAAGAGAGAAGTTAAGGTTACTTTCCCTGAAAACTATGGAAAAGAAGATCTTAATGGAAAAGAAGCAGTATTTGAAGTAACTATAAAGGAAATAAAAGTTAAGGAGCTTCCTGCTTTAGATGATGAATTTGCTAAAGAAGTATCAGAATTTGATACATTAGCAGAGGTTAAAGAAGATATAAAGAAAAAGTTAGAAGAACAAAGTGCTGAAACAGCAGATAGAGAATTTGAAAATGCAATTATAACTGCTGCAGTTGAAGTTTCAAAAATTGATTTACCACAAGTAATGGTAGAAAAAGAAATAGATGTTATGGTTGGAGATCTTGAAAATAGATTAAAATATCAAGGATTAACTTTAGATCAGTATATGGAGTTTACAGGAAATACAAATGAAAAGATGAGAGACTACATGAGAGAAAATGCTGATAGAAAAGTTAGAGCAGATTTAGTTTTAGATGCAATAGCTAAAAAAGAAAGTATTGAAGCTACAGAAGAAGAATTAAAGGAAAAAGCTTTAGAGCTTGCTAAGATGTATTCAGCTTCTGAACACGAAAAGATGGCAGAAATGTTAATAAATGCTCAAAAGTCTATGATTGAAAGAGATATAGTTATTGAAAAGACTATTAAGCTATTAAAAGATAACGTAAAATAATATATTTGATAATTTAATATAATGATTATAAGAAAATTGCCAGAAATTATTTCTGGCAATTATTTCAAATAAAACATTAACAAAAACATTAAAATCTTGTATAATTACAATATGAGAATAGACTCTAGATAAGATAGAGTAATATAAAGAGGAGGTAGAATTATGGCATTAGTACCTATGGTAGTAGAACAAACAGGTAGAGGGGAAAGATCTTACGATATATTTTCAAGATTATTAAAGGATAGAATAGTTATGCTTAGTGGAGAAGTTAATGATGACTCCGCAAATCTTGTAATTGCCCAATTATTATTCCTAGAAAGTGAAGATCCTGATAAGGATATTTATTTATACATAAATAGTCCAGGTGGCTCAGTAACAGCGGGAATGGCTATATATGATACAATGAATTATATCAAAGCAGATGTATCTACAATCTGTATGGGACTCGCTGCATCAATGGGAGCATTCTTATTGTCTAGTGGAGCAAAAGGAAAGAGATTTACACTTCCTAATGCAGAAATAATGATTCACCAACCTTTAGGCGGATTCCAAGGGCAAGCAACAGATATTGATATTCATGCTAAAAGAATATTAAAGACTAAGGAAAAACTTAATAAAATTTTAAGTGAAAATACCGGTAAATCGTTAAAACAAATTTCTCAAGATGTAGAAAGAGATTACTTCATGGACGGCGATGAAGCAGCTGAATATGGAATAGTGGATAAAGTTATAACAAGTCATGATTTAGGGAAGGATAAATAGTAGATATATAGTCTGAGTGAGGTGAATATATGGCTAAATATGATGAAAAAAAGCAACTAAAGTGTTCATTTTGTGGAAAAAGTCAAGACCAAGTTAAGAGATTAATTGCTGGTCCTGGAGTTTATATATGTGACGAATGTATTGATTTATGTTCGGAAATAATAGCAGATGAATTTGAAGAAACAGTAGAATTTGATGCAAAAGCATTACCAAAACCACAAGAAATAAAAAATTATTTAGATGATTATGTAGTAGGTCAAGAAAGTGCAAAAAAAGCTCTTTCAGTAGCTGTTTATAATCACTATAAAAGAGTTAATTCAAATGATACTAGTGATGATGTAGAATTACAAAAAAGTAATATTTTGTTGTTAGGGCCAACAGGATCTGGAAAAACATTTTTAGCACAAACATTAGCAAAGTTTTTAAATGTACCTTTTGCAATAGCAGATGCTACTACATTAACAGAAGCTGGATATGTAGGAGAAGATGTTGAAAATATACTTTTAAGGCTTATCCAAAATGCTGATTATGATGTTGAAAAAGCTGAAAAAGGAATAATATATATTGATGAAATAGATAAGATTGCTAGAAAGTCAGAAAACCCATCTATTACTAGGGATGTCTCGGGAGAGGGTGTTCAGCAAGCATTGTTAAAAATATTAGAAGGAACCGTTGCCTCAGTGCCACCTCAAGGAGGAAGAAAACATCCTCACCAAGAATTTATTCAAATAAATACTGCAAATATATTATTTATTTGTGGTGGTGCATTTGATGGAGTTGATAAGATTATAGAAAAGAGAACAAGAAAGAGTTCTATAGGGTTTGGAGCAGACATACAATCTAAGAAGGAAAAAGATGTGGGAAGTTTGCTTAAGGATATTCTGCCAAGTGATCTTTTGAAATTTGGATTAATACCTGAATTTGTAGGTAGATTACCTATAGTTGTAACATTAGAATCATTAGATAAGAAAGCTCTTGTAAATATATTAAGTCAACCTAAAAATGCTTTAGTAAAGCAATATAAGAAGTTATTTGAGATGGATAATGTTGAACTTGATTTTACTGAAAAGTCATTAGAAGCTATTGCTGAAAAAGCAATAGAAAGAAAAACTGGAGCTAGAGGATTAAGGTCAATAATAGAAGATGTTATGACTGAAATAATGTTTGACATACCTTCTGATAATAGGGTTACTAAAGTTATTATTACAGAACCAACGATAACAAATAAAGAACAACCTGAAATTCATAGATTAGCTGAAGGTGAGGAGAGAGTTGCTTTACCTAAGCCTAAGAAAGCTAAAAAGAGCAAGGGTATGGAAACTGCTTAGTGCAGTATAGAGAGAGTGATAGTAAAGACTATCACTTTTTTTTATGAGAATTATTTCAAAAGTAAAAAAATCCATTGTATAGTGTTCTGTTAGTAGGTTAATAATTATAACTAGAAATATAACTAACGGAGGAATCAGTGATGGCAGAAATATTAATTCTTTTACAAGTAATATTAATGGTTATAATAATTTACTATATGGTTTATAGTAATAAACATACTAATTCTAAAAAAATTATAATAAATAAAGAAAATAGAAAAGAAATGGATAAATTAAATAAGATGAAAGGAGTATCATTAACAATACCTTTAACTGAAAAGAGTAGGCCAAGAAAATTTGAAGAGGTTATAGGCCAAGAAAATGGCATAATGGCTTTAAAGGCAGCGCTTTGTGGACCTAATCCTCAACATGTTATAATATATGGGCCTCCGGGTATTGGTAAAACAGCAGCTGCAAGATTGGTGTTAGAAGAGGCCAAAAAGAATAATAAATCGCCTTTTAGGAACAATGCAAAATTTGTAGAGATAGATGCAACAACTTTAAGATTCGATGAAAGGGGAATTGCAGATCCTTTGATTGGTTCTGTACATGACCCAATTTATCAAGGGGCTGGCTCTCTTGGAGTAGCAGGAATACCACAACCAAAACCAGGAGCTGTAACAAAAGCGCATGGAGGAATATTATTCATAGACGAAATAGGAGAGTTACATCCTATAGAATTAAATAAATTGCTGAAAGTTTTAGAAGATAGAAAGGTTTTTTTAGATAGTTCCTATTATAGTTCTGAAGATCCTAACATACCTGACTATATAAAAGAGATATTTGATAATGGATTGCCTGCTGATTTCAGACTTATAGGGGCAACTACAAGAAGTCCAGATGAGATATTGCCAGCAATAAGATCAAGATGTGTAGAAATATTTTTCCGTGGATTAATGCCAGAAGAAATAATAAAAATTGGAAATGATGCTGCAAAAAAAATAGGGCTATCTATAGAGGAAAATGCAAAAAAATTAATAGGAGAGTATTGCTATAATGGACGTGAAGTTGTAAACCTAGTACAGTTATCAGCTGGAATAGCAATTAATGAGGACAGAAAAATTATAACAGTTCAAGATGTTGAATGGGTAATAGAGAATGGACAATATATAAAAAGAATTGAACCTACTATAAACAAAGAACCAACGATTGGAGTTGTAAACGGGTTAGCAGTATATGGGGCAAATCAAGGTGTTTTGATGTTGATTGAGGTTTCAGCAAAGAAATCAAAAGATTTTGGAAGCTTAAAAGTATCAGGAATGGTAGAAGAAGAGAGTATATCAAGTAGCAACAGAAAGATAACTAGAAAAAGTACAGCAATATCATCTGTTGAAAATGTTATTACAGTACTGAATAATATATATAACTTAGAATGTAACAAATATGATATACATATTAACTTTCCAGGTGGAATGCCAGTAGATGGACCATCAGCAGGTATAGCTATTGCAACAGCAATATATAGTGCTATAAAAAAGATTAAAATAAATAATTGTATAGCTATGACAGGGGAAATTGGTGTTCTTGGAGGAGTAAAAGCAATTGGAGGAGTAAAAGCTAAGATAATGGGGGCAAAAAAAGGAGGAGCAAAAGTTGTTATTATTCCAAAGGATAATTGGAGTGAAAGTCTAGAAGAGATGAAGGATATAAAGATTCATTCAGTTGAGAGCATAGGTGATGTTTTTGATATTGTATTTGAAAAAACATCAATTGTAAATGATACTAAAATTGAGATATTATCTGCTAGTTTAAGAAATGAAGAAAAGAGTAATTTATAATTGAAAGAATCAATTTATAGGGCTATTACGAATGAGTTAATTGTAGAATTATAGATATTCTAATAGTTAAAAAGAATGCCCAATTTAAGGGTTTATTTATTGAAAAAACAAGTTATTATGGTATACTAATTAAGACTAAATAAATATTATGTGGATGGAGGGAAGAAAGATGGATAATAAAGATACACTTCCATTAATTCCTCTAAGAGGATTAACTATTTTTCCTAATATGGTACTACATTTTGATGTAGGAAGGGAAAAATCAATTGAGGCTATTGATGTAGCTATGTTAAATGGTGAAGAAATATTTCTTGCAACTCAAAAACAAATGGAACTTGATAATCCAAGCAGTTCAGATATAAGTAATATAGGAACACTGTGTAAGATAAAACAAATTATAAAGATGCCTGGAGATACTATAAGAGTATTAGTGGAAGGTAAAGCTAGAGGGAAAATAAAAAAATATATTGATAATGATAAGTATTTTGAAGTAGTAATAGAGAAAATTGATGATAGTCCTAGTAATGATAAGGAAGATGCTGAGTTAGATGGCTATTTTGAAAGCTTAAAGAAAACATTTAAAAAGTTTATTAAAGCAGCTGGGGAAGAAAGTCCTGAAATGATGACTAATATTAAGCTTGAAAAGAATGTTTATGAATTTGTGAATATAGTGGCAAGTTATCTTCCTTTATCGGAAGAGAGGAAGCAGGAAATACTAGAAACTATAGATATAAAAAAGAGAATAGAATTACTTCTAATTTCTCTTGAAAAAGAACTAAAAGTTATAAAAGTTCAAAAGAAACTTGCAAATAAGATGAAAAAGAGTGTAGATGATTCTCAGAAGGAATTTTATTTAAGAGAACAACTTAAATTTATTCAGGAAGAACTTGGAGAAGATGATGAAGAAAAGGTTATAATAAATAAGTTTGAAGAGAAAATCAATAAAACTAAACTTCCTAAGGAAGTAAAAGAAAAGGCGCTTAATGAACTTGGAAGGCTGAAGAGAATGAATATTTCTTCCTCAGAAGGAAATACAGTACAATCTTACCTAGAGTGGTTGTTAGACATTCCTTGGGGTAAATATACTAAGGAAGTTCTTGATATTAAGAAAGCTGAAGAGGTATTAAATTCAGAACATTATGGTTTAGAAGATGTTAAGGAAAGAATTTTAGAATATCTTGCTGTTAAGAAGATGAGCGGATCGCTAAAAGGACCTATATTGTGTTTAGTTGGT
This sequence comes from Clostridium sp. HBUAS56017, assembly GCF_007115085.1. Taxonomy (NCBI): domain Bacteria; kingdom Bacillati; phylum Bacillota; class Clostridia; order Eubacteriales; family Clostridiaceae; genus Clostridium; species Clostridium sp. HBUAS56017. The sequence continues at coordinate 57,303 of NZ_SULK01000025.1, forward strand.
CCTCCAGGTGTAGGTAAAACTTCTATAGCTAAATCTATAGCTAAAGCTATTAATAGAAAATATGTAAGGATGTCTCTCGGTGGACTTAAAGATGAATCTGAGATAAGGGGCCATAGAAGAACATATGTAGCTGCAATTCCAGGGAGAATTATTTATGGGTTAAAAGAAGCAAAAGCATTGAATCCCTTAATATTATTAGATGAAATTGATAAATTAAGTACTGACTATAAAGGAAATCCAGCTGATGCATTGTTAGAAGTTCTTGATAGTGAACAAAATAAGACATTTAGAGATAATTACATCGAGCTTCCAATAGATTTATCTAAAGCCTTATTCATTACTACAGCCAATAGCTTAGATACGATACCAAGACCATTACTTGATAGAATGGAAATTGTAGAAGTATCGGGTTATACTTATGAAGAGAAATTCCATATAGCTAAAAACCACTTAATGCCTAAGATATTTAAGGAATATAACTTGAATAATGATAAAGTAACAATTAAAGATGATGCAATTAAAGAAATAATTGATGGTTATACTAGAGAATCTGGTGTAAGATCTCTTGAAAGAGCTTTAGGAAAGCTTATTAGAAAATCTATAGCTGAATTATTAAAGGACAATAAGGAAACTATAACTATTAATAAAAAGAAGGTAGAAAAGCTAATGGGAACTAGAATTTTTACTTTTGATGAGATAAAGAAAGAAGATAAACTTGGAGTTGTTACAGGACTTGCATGGACTGCATATGGTGGAGATACATTACCTGTAGAGGCTATGGTCATGAAGGGAAATGGGAAGTTACAGTTGACAGGAAAACTTGGAGAAGTTATGCAAGAATCAGCTAAGGCTGCATATTCTTATGTAAGATCAAATGCTTCAAAGTATGGAATAAAAGAAGATTTTTATAAAGAAAAAGATATACACATACATGTTCCAGAAGGTGCTGTTCCTAAAGATGGTCCTTCAGCTGGTGTAACTATGGTTACAGCTTTAGTTTCAGCTTTATCAGGAAGAAAAGTTAAAGGAAATGTAGCTATGACTGGAGAAGTTACTTTAACTGGTAGGGTATTACCTATAGGTGGGCTTAAAGAAAAGTCATTGGCAGCATTTAGAGCTGGTGTTAATACTATAATAATACCAAAAGAAAATGCCAGTGATGTAGAAAAGATACCAAGTAGCATAAGAAATAAAATAAAAATAATAAAAGCAGAAGAAGTTGGCACTGTTCTTGAGAATGCTTTAATTGGAAAGGGTACTAATGTTAATTAAAACAAGTGAATTTATAATATCTGCAGTAAAGAGGGAACAATATCCAACTGATAATAGAGTGGAAATTGCTTTTGTTGGTAGATCTAATGTTGGAAAGAGTTCTATAATAAACGCATTAACAAATAGGAAAAAACTAGCTAAGGTTAGTCAAACTCCTGGTAAGACAAGGTTGATTAATTTCTTTCTTATAAACAATGATTTTCATCTTGTGGATTTACCTGGATATGGGTATGCAAAAGTTTCAAAGAAAGAACAAGCAAGTTGGGGAAAAACCATTGAGACATATTTACATGGTAGAGAAGAATTAAAAAGAGTTGTACTGTTAGTTGATTCAAGGCATAAGCCGACGGCTGACGATATTACAATGTTTGAATGGATAAAACATTATGGATATGATGTAATAGTTGTAGCGACTAAAAAAGATAAACTGTCAAACAATGATTTAAGAAAAAGTGAAAAATTAATAAGGGATACATTGAAATTAACTTCAGAAGACAAGTTGTATTTTTTCTCGTCTTTAAACAAAAAGGGTAGAGATGAGTTAATTGACAATTTATTTGGAGATTTGGCAAGTGAAGAATAAAAAAGAGCGAAAGCTCTTTTTTTTATTCATTTGTAATGTTAAGCAATAAAGAATTCGATAGTAGTTAACAAGATTAACTATAGAAAGAGTTTTATCCTAAAATTTTGTGGCAAATAGACCTTGGGAGAATAGTATATAGTATAAAAACAAATATAAATTCCAAGGAGGAAAAACAATGGAGATTAATGACATTATTAACGGATTAAACTGTAACGGAGAATCCAATAATAATATAAACAGTGGAAATTGTGGTGGTTTTGGAAACTGTGGCGGTTTTGGAAACTGCGGCTGGATATGGTGGATTATAATATTATTCTTCTTCTGTGGCGGTTGCGGAGGTAATTGTGGCGGCTTTGGCGGATATGGCAACCAATGTTGTTGTGAACCTTGTTGCTGTAAACCATGTTGTTGCAAAGAGAAAAATTATGACCCATGTTGCGATATGAATCGCAATAATTCATTCCTAGGTGGATCATGGTGGTTATTCTTATTAGTTATTCTATTTATTTGTGGTGGTTGTGGCTGTAATAACGGAAATGGTAACTTTGCATAATGAGTTACAAACTAATGCTATCAGAAGGGAGAGATAGTTATGTCAAAGAAGAAGCATAAAAAAGACAATTGTTGTTGCTGCTGCTGCAATAATTATGGCGGAAATGGCATATTTGGTGGAAATGGCATCTTTGGTGGTGGCTGCGATAGCTGTGGTGCATGGGAAGCTATATTATTTTGGCTAATAGCTTGTGGAGCAGGAATATTAAACACCAATTCAATATTAATAATATTACTATTTATACTTTACGGTTGGAGCGAAACAAATTGTGGATACAACAACGGGTATGGTTATTAGTAAAGTTGAGTGGAGGGCAGTTTAAGCCCTCCAAAAAAATTGAATTAAAAGGTTAACCAATAATTGATATATACATATAATAGCTAATATAAGGCTTTAGTAGGAGGATAGATTATGTCAAAACATAGACATAAATCCAATGAAGGTAATAGAATGGTTAGGAATCAATTGAACGGGTCTATGAATAGTAATCCTTTCGGTATAAGTCCTCAACAACTTTTAGGATTATTAGGTGGAAATATAGATATGACTGGACTAGGAAACATGTTATCGAATATGGGCAAGGACGGATTTGATTTAAATTCAATTAATGAACAAATTAATGCTAATAATATTAATAATGGTGTTAATGGAAATACTATAAAAAATAATGACATTAAAAAATCTAGGGATAATGAAGGAAATAGAAGAGTTAGAAAAGAAAAACATAAAGAGACTGCTGATGAGATAGTAAGTTGTAATGAAGAAGATGAGAACATAGAACTACTAATTGCTTTAAAAAAAATAGTTGATCCAGCTAAGATAGAGTTAATTGATAGGATTATTGAATTATATAACGGAGGAATGTTGGATGATAAATAATTGTATATTTTGTTCATATTAAGTCAATAATATTATTGTACCGGAGAAAGTATTCTCCTATAGCTAAATGAAGATTTTCTTCATAGAAGCTAAAACCCCCCATCCCCCTTTTAGGCCGCATTTTATAGATGCGGCCTTTTAATTTATGTGTGCCCAGCATGGGCACGTACTAGTCGGTGAAAGTCCGATATGGGGGTTGATAGTGCCAACCATTAGCTTAAGACAA
>NZ_SULK01000026.1:0-29151 GCF_007115085.1 Clostridium sp. HBUAS56017
TCTACTCAAAAAACTTACTCTAAAAGAATTGCTGGTTTTTAACTTATTTATATCTGTTCAATTTTCAAAGACCATTTTGTTTGTCACCCTCAAGCGACTTTTTTATCTTATCACCTTATTCAACAAATGTCAACAAGTTTTTTTCATTAATTTCAAATTACTCTTACACTCGTCTTTCTCTGTTACCCTAGCGACGAATCTTATCTTACCATAGAATAATAAGTAACATATATATTCATACCCAATTGTAAAAGGTTACCCTATAATATCTTAGTTTATCTATATTATTCTTTGAATTTCATATAGTGACACACCAGGTACAGAGTTCTTATAATATGAGATTGTTCTACAATCACTTGTAGGCAAATGTACTCTTTTATTTAATATATAGTAATAAGTTTTTCTGCAAGTAAGTCAAATATATACTCTTCATGTTTCATGCATATTTATATATAACTTTCCATAATTCTCATTTTATTCTTTACTCATCGTTTAAAACTCTTTAAGCACTCCCTTGTGGCAAATAAATTTAGAAATTAAAAAGACTATAGATGTTTTTAACATCTATAGTCTTTTATTAGATATCAGTATCCATGTCTGATTCAGTATTCTCTACTGTATCTACAACTTCATCAGATTTTTCTTCATCATTACTTGATATCTTAGTTATCGCTACTACTTTTTCATTTTCATTAGTTCTCATCAATGTGACACCCATAGCAGATCTACTGGTTATAGAGATATCTTTAACATTAATCCTGATTGCGACACCACTAGTATTTATAAGCATAAGTTCATCATCAGGTTTACACATTGTCGCTCCAACTACTTTTCCAGTCTTTTCACTGATTTTATAAGTAATTAAACCAACTCCACCTCTATTTTGAGTTTTGTATTCACTTATATGAGTTCTTTTACCGAACCCATTTTTACTTATAACCAATAACTCTTCTTCATCTACCGCTATATCCATACATACAGCTACATCGTCACCTTTTAAGTTAATTGCCTTAACTCCTGATGCAGTTCTTCCCATAGGTCTAACATCAGCTTCATTAAATTTAACTGCATACCCATTTTGAGTTACCATAACAATATTTGCATCTCCACGAGTAATCTTAACTTTTAAGAGTTCATCACCATCTCTTAAGAAAATTGCTATTAATCCATTCTTACGTAGATTTTTAAATTCCCCTAATGGAGTTTTCTTAACTATACCTTGCTTTGTTCCCATGAACAAGAATCCTTCTTTATTGTTATCTCTAACAGTTAAAGCAGCTTCTATCCTTTCATTAGGTTCTATAGCCAAAAGATTTATAATATTAGTACCCTTTGCTGATCTACCAGCTTCAGGTATTTCATAAGCTCTTAATTTGTAGACCCTCCCCCTATTGGTGAAGAATAATACATCTGAATGTGTTGAAGTAATCATAACTTGTTCTACAAAGTCATCTTCTTTTGTAGTCATAGCTTGAATTCCTTTACCACCTCTTCTTTGGGCAGAATAAGTATCAGCAGGAAGTCTCTTAATATATCCATTATTAGTAAGTGTTATAACTACTTCCTCTTCTTGAATTAAATCCTCAATATCTATTTCATTAACTACTTTTTCGATTTGAGTTCTTCTTTCATCGTTGTATTTATTCTTTATTTCTACTAGTTCATCTTTAATTACTCCAAGTAATTTTTCTTCACTTGCAAGTATTGAATTTAAGTACTCAATTTGTTTCATAAGTTCTTCATATTCAGCTTCAATCTTATCTCTTTCTAAACCAGTTAATCTCCTAAGTCTCATTTCTAATATAGCAGTTGCTTGCTTATCAGATAAAGAGAACCTCTCAATTAATGTATTTTTTGCTAACTCTGATGTACTAGAATTTCTAATAATATTAATTACTTCATCGATATTATCTAGTGCAATTCTTAACCCTTCTAGTATATGTGCTCTAGCCTCTGCTTTGTTTAATTCAAATATTGTTCTTCTTGTTATAACTTCTTTTTGGAATGTAATATAATGACTTAAAACTTGTTTAAGATTTAGTACCTGTGGTTGATTATCTACAAGTGCAAGCATAATTACTCCAAAAGTATCTTGCATTTTAGTATGTTTATATAATAAGTTTAGAATAACATTAGGATTTGCATCTCTTTTCAATTCTATAACTATTCTCATACCGTCTCTATCTGATTCATCTCTTAAGTCTGATATGCCTACTATCTTTTTATCCTTTACAAGATCAGCTATGTTTTCTATTAGTTTAGCCTTGTTAACTTGATATGGTATTTCAGTTACTATAATTTTATGCCTTGAATTTTCTTCTTCAATTTCAGCTTTTGCCCTAACAACTACTTTTCCTTTACCTGTTTCATAAGCAGCTCTTATCCCAGCTTTTCCCATTATAGTTGCTCCAGTTGGAAAATCAGGTCCTTTTATTACCGACATAAGTTCTAAAACTGAAGTTTCTGGATTATCTATTAACATTATTGTTCCATCTATAATTTCGCCCAAGTTATGTGGAGGAATATTTGTGGCCATACCAACCGCTATTCCTGAAGATCCATTTACTAAAAGATTAGGAAATCTTGAAGGTAAAACTGATGGCTCTTCTTCTTCTCCATCAAAGTTAGGCACAAAATCAACAGTATTTTTATTAATGTCTCTTAGCATTTCTACTGCAATCTTATTCATTTTAGCTTCAGTATATCTCATGGCTGCTGCACTATCTCCGTCAACAGAACCAAAATTACCATGCCCATCTACTAACATATATCTCATTGAAAAGTCTTGTGCCAATCTAACTAAAGCATCATAAACGGAAGAATCTCCATGTGGATGATACTTACCTAGAACATCTCCAACTATTCTTGCACATTTTCTATATCCCTTATCAGGATATAGTCCTAATTCTTGTAGTGAATATAGTATTCTCCTATGAACTGGCTTTAATCCATCTCTTACATCGGGCAATGCACGCCCAACTATAACGCTCATTGCATAGTCTATATAGCATCTTTTCATTTCCTGATTAATATCTACAGGTATGACTTTTCCTTCATTAAAATTCATGTACTTCACCTCATATTAGTACTAAATATCTAAGTTACTTACTTTCTTAGCATTTTGTTGTATAAACTCTCTTCTTGGTTCAACTTTATCACCCATAAGAATTGTAAATATTTCATCTGCTGCCATAGCATCTTCTACAGTAGCCTTTAATAATATTCTTTTCTCTGGATCCATTGTTGTATCCCATAATTGTTCAGCATTCATTTCTCCAAGTCCTTTGTATCTTTGAATGCTAGTTGAACTATCTTTTCCGCCAAATTCCTCAAGTAATTTATCTAATTCCTGATCTGAATATGCATATGCTTCTTTCTTATTCTTATTTACTTTATATAATGGAGGTTGTGCGATATATACATGCCCACCTTCTATTAAATCTCGCATATACCTATAAAAGAATGTTAACAGTAAAGTTCTTATATGAGCTCCATCAACATCGGCATCTGTCATAATAATTATTCTATTATATCTTATTTTTTCAATATCGAAATCAGTTCCAATTCCAGCTCCAAAGGCTGTAATCATAGATCTTATAGTGTCTGCATTTAATATTCTATCCAATCTTTGCTTTTCAACATTAAGTATCTTACCTCTTAGTGGTAGTATAGCTTGGAACTTTCTATTTCTTCCTTGTTTTGCTGATCCACCCGCAGAATCTCCTTCGACTATGTATATTTCACATTCTCTAGGATCCTTAGATGAACAATCAGCTAACTTTCCAGGTAATGCTGAACGTTCCAATACAGATTTTCTTGTTAATTCTCTAGCTTTTCTAGCTGCATCTCTAGCTCTAGCTGCCATTAATGCTTTATCTATTATTATTTTACTAACTGCTGGATTTTCTTCTAGAAATATTCCTACGCCTTCGCCAACTATGGAATCAACAATTCCTCTTACTTCACTATTACCTAACTTAGTTTTTGTTTGCCCCTCAAATTGAGGCTCACCTATTTTAACAGATATTACAGCAGTCAATCCTTCTCTTATATCATCACCAGATAGATTCTTATCATTTTCTTTTAAATGTCCAAATTTTTTAGCGTAATCATTAAGAACCCTAGTAAGTGCTGTTTTAAATCCAACTAAATGTGTTCCACCTTCAATTGTATCTATATTATTTGCAAAAGAGAAAATATTTTCATTGTATCCATCATTATACTGTAATGATACCTCTACTGAAATTCCATCTTTAAGTCCTTCAACATAAATAGGATCTTTGTGTAGTGCTTCTTTATTCCTATTTAAGTAACTAACAAAAGATCTTATTCCACCTTCATAATGAAATACTTCTTCCTTATCATCTCTCTTATCAATTAAAGTAATGTTTATCCCTTTATTCAAAAAAGCTAATTCCCTTAATCTTTGTGAAAGGACTTCAAATTCATAAACAATCTCATCAAATATATCATCATCTGGTTTGAAATATACTATTGTTCCTGTTTCATCCGTATCTCCAACTATATTTAAGTCACTAATAACTTTACCGCATTCATATTCTTGTTGCCAAAGATGGCCCTCTCTCTTTACTGTTACTATACATTTCTTTGATAATGCATTAACTACTGAAGCACCAACTCCATGTAAACCACCAGAAACTTTATACCCCCCTCCGCCAAATTTTCCTCCAGCATGTAGGATAGTCATAATTACCTCAACTGTTGGTTTTTGCATTTTAGGATGCATTCCTACTGGCATTCCTCTACCATCGTCTTCTACTTGTATTGAGTTATCTTCATTGATAACAACCTTTATATTTTTGCAAAATCCTGCTAAGGCTTCATCAATACTATTATCCACTATTTCGTAAACTAGATGATGTAGACCTCTAGAACTAGTACTTCCAATATACATACCCGGTCTTTTTCTAACCGCTTCCAGACCTTCTAATACCTGTATCTGACTTTCATCATAATTTTGTTTATTTTGTTCCAACATAGATTCCTCCTAAAAAATTATCAATAATTAAACACGAAGGTTTAAATATTGGACTTATGGGTTATAATCCATATCTGTTCTTTTACTTAAAGTAGCTGAGGATATTGGTGATAAGTAAACTTTACTTTTTTTATTTACTTCAGCTATAACATAAGACTTTGGTTTTTCATCTGTTATTCTCTCTACAAAGCCATCTTCCTCAGCCATTCGTAAAAATTGATTTGTATCAGAACCATACATTGTAGTTTCTAAATCAAATATCCCTATAATATCCTTTATAGGAACAGTAACATTTTCCCCTAAATGTAAAAACATGAATCATTCCTCCTTTAAATAGAGATTTTTCCACCGCTAACTGTAAACACCTTAGAACTTGAGTCTAAATACTCATTTATATCAGATATACCTGTACAAGTAATAATTGTTTGAATATCTTTAATAGTACTTAACACATATTTCTTCCTGTTAAAATCCAATTCCGATAAAACATCATCTAATAATAAAACTGGATATTCTCCGTTAACTTCTTTTATAATCTTTAATGATGAAAACTTCATGGTTAAAACAGCGGTTCTTTGCTGTCCTTGAGACCCATAACTCTTCGTATCAACATCGTTAATAAATATAGAAAAGTCATCTCTATGTGGTCCTACTGTAGAAATTCCCTTATCTATATCTTTCTTTCGATTTCTATTTAACAATTCTCTAAAATTACTTTTTATATCATCAGTAAGCTTAATAGATGATTGATATTTGAATTTGATAATTTCTTTTCCTAATGTAATTTCTTTATGAATATCTTGACTATACTTATTTAACTTATCTATATAATCCAACCTTTTCCTGATTACATATTCTCCAAAACCTGCAAGTTGTTCATCGTAAACATCTAACATTTCTTCACTTAACTTCTTATTCTTTAATAAAATATTTCTTTCATTAATGACTTTATTATATTGAACAAGATTATAATAATAAGTTTTATTTAGCTGACACAACTCCATATCTATAAATTTTCTTCTTCCACCAGGAGATTCCTTAATAATCTTTAAGTCTTCAGGAGAAAACATAACAACATTAAATGTTCCAAAAAGTTCACCGATTTTACTGATCTTTATAGAATTTACTGTTATAGCTTTCTTTCCATCTTTGAGTATATTAATATCTATTCTTTTATCTAACCTATCCTTACCTACACTTAAACTAATAAATGCTCTTTCAGAATTCCAATTAATCAATTCTTTATCCCTTGAAGTTCTATGTGATTTTGCAAAACCACAATAATAGATTGATTCAAGAATATTTGTTTTTCCTTGTGCATTATCTCCCATAAAAACATTGACATTATTTCCAAACTCAATACTTAGATTATCGTAGTTTCTATAACTCATTAACATTAATTTTTTAACAAACATAAATATACACCCATATAATTATATCATATTAGGCAAATAAACATCCATATTTATAAAATTATCTAAAACTTAAACAATCTTATAATCTTCGCCATCAAAGGATACAATATCATTTATCTTTAGTTTTTTTCCTCTTTGAGTACATACTTCACCATTAACTTTTATTTGCTCATCACTTATATAAATTTTAGCTTCTGTTCCCATAGATGCTATTCCGCACCACTTTAAAAAAGCATCTAGCTTTATGATTTCTGTATTAATCTTTACCTCTTTCAATTCACTTTTGCATAAATATTGTATATTTATGCATTCCTCCTATCTAATCAATCTTACTGGTAATACTAAATATTTATATGAATCTGTTTCCTTTGCTTTAATGACGCAAGGAGTAACACTTGATGTCATTTCCAACACAACATCATCTTCTTCCATATTTTTCAGAACATCTAAAAGGTACCTTGAATTAAATGCAATTTGAACACCTTCACCTTGCAAATTTATTCCGACTTCTTCTCTAACCTTTCCCAATTGAGAATTAGATGTTATTACTAAGTTATCTTCTTGAACATCTAATTTAATTAAATTGCTATTTCCTTCCTTTGCCATTAAAGACGCTCTTTCAATTCCATTTTGTAATTCCTGCTTATTTACTTCTACTAGAAGCTTATGTTCTTGAGGCAATAGCGAATTATAATTGACATATTTTCCATCTAAAAGTCTAGAAATTATCTTTGTTTGTTCTAGATTAAATAGTATATGATTGTTTGTAAATGTTATATTTACAATTGAATCTATATCTTCTAATATTTTTGAAACTTCATTTAATGTTTTGCCTGGAATAACCACTTCAATATCAAAATCACTATCTAAGTATTCTGTTTTAATCGCTAGCCTATATCCATCTAAGGCTACTAAGTTTAGTTTTCTATTTTTCAATTCAAACAAAATACCTTGTAGTATAGGTCTTGTTTCATCTTGAGCAATAGCGAAAGATGTACTTTTAATCATATTTTTCAATATATTTTGAGGAACTTGAATTTGCTTTTCCTCATCTATATTAGGTAATGATGGGAATTCTTCATAATTCATATATACTACATTGAATACTGACTTTTGACATGATATTTGAACTGTATCATTTTTAATAATTTCAATTCGAACATCAGAGTTTGGTAGCTTTCTTATAATTTCTCCAAATATTTTTGAATCTATAACCATAGTACCTTCTTCTATAACATCAGCACTTACTTTTGTTTCTATTGATACATCCATGTCAGATCCGATTAAAGTTAGACCATCTTTACTAGCATTTATATAAATACCTTCTAATATGGGCATTGTTGATTTCCCTGTAATTGCTTTTTGAGCAATTAAAATACCTTCTTGTAATTTTTGTTTTTCACATATAAAAATCATTAAATAACCTCCTAGTTTATCAACAGTTTAAATTATCTATAATTAGAATAGATATAAATAATATATTTAGTAATAGTAGTAGTAGGGAATGTGAATTTGTTAATAAGTACTTTAAAGGCAGTATTATCAACATAATTTTATAAAAAAATATTGTGGATAAGTCAGTAACAAAAAGTATCTCTTATCCACAGTATTAACTAGAAAATTGTTTTTTAGTATTTATCCACAAGTTCTTATAGCTTTATTATAAACAGCTGTGGATTAGTTTTGAGTTAATTTTTTTGTTATATCTTCAATAGTCTTTTGTAAGTTTTCATCACTATTAAGATTATCTGAAATTTTCTCATATGCATGTATTACAGTTGTATGATCTCTTCCACCAAATTCTTCGCCTATCTTTGGTAAAGACATATCTGTAAGTTTTCTACTTAGATACATGGCTATTTGTCTAGGGTAGGCAACATTTCTAGTTCGTCTTTGAGATTTTAGTTCTTCCACTCTTAGATTAAAATAACTTGCAACTATATCTTGTATTAAACTGATTGTTATGTTTTTTCCTTGTTTCTTGGAAATTATATCTTTTAGTGCTTCAGATGCTAAATCTACAGTTATTTCTCTATTAGTTAAAGAGGAATATGCTACTATTCTTATTAGCGCACCTTCAAGTTCTCTTATATTTGATTTTATTTTAGTTGCGATGTATACCATAACTTCATTCTCTACGTTTAAGTTCTCAACATCAGCTTTTTTCTTTAATATTGCCATTCTAGTTTCAAAATCAGGAATTTGGATATCTGCAATTAATCCCCATTCAAATCTAGATCTAAGTCTATCTTCTAATGTAGGTATTTCTTTTGGTGGTCTATCTGATGAAAGAATTATTTGTTTATTTGCATCATGTAGTTCATTAAATGTATGGAAAAACTCTTCTTGTGTTCTTTCTTTTCCTGCAATAAATTGAATATCATCTATTAAAAGAATATCTACATTTCTATACTTATTTCTGAATTCTTCATTTTTATCATCCTTTATAGAATTAATAAGTTCATTAGTAAACTTTTCAGATGAAACATAAACAACCTTTGCGCTTGGGTTATTTTCTAGTATGTAATGGCCTATGGCATGCATTAAGTGAGTTTTTCCTAGTCCAACTCCACCATATATAAATAAAGGATTATATGCTTTAGCTGGAGCTTCTGCTACAGCTAAAGATGCTGCATGTGCAAATCTATTACTATTACCTATTACAAAAGAATCAAATGTATATTTAGGATTTAATGTTGTAGACATTTCATCATTAACAATTATTGACTTCTCTTCTTTAGGTTGTTCTTTTTTTATAGATTCTTCTGGCTTAAGCTCTGAGGCGATTAAAAACTCAATATTATATAATTTTGAGCACGTAGCTTTAATTGAATTTGCAACTAAATCTTTGTATCTTTTATCTAAGATATCTTGAGTGAAGGAGTTGGGAACACTAATCTTTATAGTATCTGAGGATATAGAAATTGGTTCGCAACTTTTTATCCAAGTGTTAAAGCTTACTTCACTCATCTCGCTTTTAATAATATTTAGTGTCTTTTGCCATAGTTCATTTAGATCAGTTTCCATGTATTATCCTCCAAAAAAATTTTTAGCATAAAAAATCACAAAATTTAATTATCAACAAACTAAGAAACAATAGATGTTGATAACTTTATTTATGTTTATAATGTTAACTAAAGTTAGTAACATGTTGATAATCTTATTTATTAAATAGTAAATAATAAGTTATCCACAAAGATTGTAATTATATTATAAACAGCCAAAAAGCTGCATAAAATGGACTAAATTTAGTAAAAATAAAAAAAAGATATATGAAATGTCAATAAAAATAAACAAGTTATTCACAATATTGTCCACAGGTGTGGATAACTTTTATTTACAAACAAGTTATTCACAATCTATTTATTATAATATCATATAGGAATACTAGTATTCAATAAGTTATCCACAAAAAACTTATTAATATATTAATTTATCAACAGAGAACAACGTTCTTGACACAGATAGAGGATATATATATAATTAATTAGTAAATGAAAAATTAAGAATATAGTTATTGCTATAAATATTTGAGTCGAAGGGGGTGCATTGTTAATGTTCATGACATACCAACCTAAAAAGAGACAAAGAAAAAAAGAACATGGTTTTAGAAAGAGAATGAAGACTCAATCAGGAAGAAACGTTCTTAAAAGAAGAAGACAAAAAGGAAGAAAAAAATTAACAGCATAAGGGCCGCAATTTGTGGCCTTTTTTCTGCAAATGCAGGAAAAAAAGGAGTATAGGAATACCTATGGTTTACAGATTGAAAAAAAACAATGAATTTCGTATTGTATATAGGAAGGGAAAATCATTTTCTAATGATCTTCTAGTTCTATATATACTTAAGAATAGAAGAAACAGAGATAAAGAAGCAAACCAATATAATAGAGTAGGAATTTCTGTTAGTAAAAAAGTTGGTAATAGTGTAGTAAGAAGTAGAAGTAAGAGACTGATTTGTGAAAGCTATAGATTGAAGTTAAATAATCTTATACAAGGATATGATCTCGTATTTGTTGCTAGGACTAAACTTAAAGACAAGGATTATCATCAAGTTGATAAGGCTGTAAATAATTTATTAAAGAAAGCAGGCTTACATATAAATGAAGGAAATAATGATAAGGCTAATTAAATTTTATAAAAAGAAAATATCACCTATGAGTCAACCAAGATGTAAGTATATCCCTACCTGTTCTCAATATGCTATTGATGCTATTGAAAAACATGGAGTATTTAGGGGAGGAATTTTGGCTTGCTGGCGGATCTTAAGGTGCAATCCTTTCAGTAAAGGTGGCTTCGATCCTGTTAAATAAATCTTATATATAGGAGGGATTAACAATATGATGACTTTATTTGCTCCAATAACAAATTTCTTTTCTGCTATATTTGAATGGCTTCATAATTTTGTTATTGGATTAGGTGTAACGGGTGGTTTATCATATGTACTAGCAATTACAATATTGACAATTGTAATAAGGGCATGTTTATTACCATTTAATATTAAGTCTGCTAATTCCACAAGAAGAATGCAGGAAGTACAACCAGAAATTAAGAAAATACAAGAAAAATATAAAAATGATCCACAGAGAGCTAATGCAGAACTTATGAAGTTTTACAAAGAGAAGAAAGTAAGTATGACGGGTGGTTGTTTGCCTGCGTTATTACCGCTTCCAATATTAATGGCACTATATTATGTATTTTATAATATGACCATTGAAGGGTCTTTTTTATGGATTCCTAATTTGGGAGATTCAGATCCATACTTTATTTTGCCTATATTAGCGGCATTGTCTACTTATTTGCCATCGTATCTAATGACTAAAGCAACTCCTAATAATGGAGAAGGTGCTATGAATATGGCGCCAATGAATATTGGTATGTCATTAATGATGGGATTTATGGCACTAAAATTTAAATCAATATTGGTTATATATTGGGTATTAGGTGGAGTAATACAATTAGCAACTACTTATTTTGTTAATTATAAACCAGCTATGGCTAAGAAAAATGAATTGCTAGAAGTTGAAGCAGAAAAGGAAGCAGCTAGAGCTCCTAAATTTGCTATGCCAGAGTATGAAGAAAATAATAAATCAGCTAAGAAAAAGAAAAAGAAAAAGTAAACTTGATTTTGAGTATTTTAGAGGTGGGTGAATATGGCATGAAGTCAATTGATGTTATTGGAAAAACCGTAGATGAAGCATTAGAAAAGGCTTTAAATCAGTTAAATGTAACTAAAGATAAGGTTGAAGTTGACATAATTGATGAAGGATATAGAGGCTTATTCAAATTTATAGGTGGAAAACCAGCTAAGATTAAGGTTACTTTAAAAGCAGATTATAAGGATGAAGCAAGAGAATTTTTAAATAATATTCTAAGGTGTATGAATGTAAATGCTGATGTTAATATAAATGATGATAAAGATTCTGTTTATATAGAACTTTTAGGTGAAAAGATGGGATCTGTTATCGGATATAGAGGAGAGACATTGGATGCTCTACAATATTTAGTATCATTAGTAATTAACAAAAATCATGAGCAACCATATAGAAGAGTTATTTTAGACGCTGAAAATTATAGAAAAAAACGTGAAGAAACTTTAAAAAGAGTAGCTGAGAAAACTGCTTATAAGGTAAGAAAGAGTAGAAGATCCTTTAAGTTAGAACCTATGAATCCATATGAGAGAAGAATTATTCATTCGGCACTTCAAAATTATGTTGATATAAAAACATTTAGTGAAGGGGAAGAACCTTTTAGAAGAATAGTAGTAGATATTAAAAGAAATTAATAATAAGAAGGCTATCTAAAAATGGAAGTTAAGCTTCTGTTTTGGATGGCTTACTTTTTTGAAAAAATTTTCGATGTATTAATCTATAACATATTAGTTTTTGTAAAATTACATTTAGTTAGCCAATAACCACCATATTCTTATATTCTTATATTCTGAAGAATATAAGAATATAACAAAAGTTTCTAAAATGATGGGAAATTGCAATATAGGTTAGGAAGATTTATTTTAATATTTTTGATATAGGTAAATAAGGATAAAATTACAACCTTTTTTAGAATTTTAAAATGCCTTATTTTTTTGACTTATGGATTATTGTTTTGTAAAATGTATAGTAGTTTAATAGGAGTACAATAATTATAATGAATACTTCTAAGGAGGACAAACTAATGAAAGAATTTGATACTATCTGTGGTATTGCTACACCAATAGGAGAAGGTGGTATTTCTATAATAAGAATATCTGGATCCAAATCGTTAGAGATAATAGGCAATGTTTTCAAGGGGATAAATAACGTAGATATTAAGGATATGAAAAGTTATACTATGCGATATGGATGGATTTGCGAACTTGATTCTAAGAATGTTATAGATGAAGTTATTATTAGTTATATGAAAGGGCCTAAGAGCTTTACTGCTGAAGATGTCATAGAAGTAAATTGTCATGGTGGGGTTGTATCAACTAATAAGGTGTTGGAAGAAGTAATTAAGGCTGGGTGTAGAATTGCAGAACCTGGTGAATTTACAAAAAGGGCTTTTTTAAATGGTAGAATAGATTTGCCACAAGCAGAAGCCGTAATAGATATAATAAGAGCAAAAACTGATTTATCTATGAAAGCTGCTTTAATGCAAAGTTCTGGATACCTTTCCCGGGAAATAAATAAACTTAGAGAGTATATGTTAAATACATTAGCGTTAATAGAATATTCTATAGACTTTACAGAAGATGATGAAGAGGTGGATGAAAGTATTCCAATAAAAATACTGGATCAGCTAAATAAAGCTATTTCAGAAATGAACATTTTAATTAAGGGTGCAGATGAAGGAAGAATTATAAGAGATGGATTAAACTTGGCTATTATTGGTAAACCAAATGTCGGAAAGTCATCTTTACTAAATGCTTTGTTGAAAGAAAAGAGAGCTATAGTAACTGATATTCCAGGTACTACTAGGGATGTAATTGAAGAATTTATAAATTTAGATGGGATACCTGTAAAAGTTATTGATACTGCTGGAATTAGGGAGACGGAAGATGTTGTTGAGAAGATAGGTGTTGAAAGATCTAAAGAAAAGATTGATGAAGCTGATTTAATTATTTTGGTTATTGATTCTTCGAGAAAGTTAGACAAAGAGGATGAAGAAATAATTGATTATATTAAGGATAAAAAGTATATAGTTCTTTTAAATAAAGTTGATTTAGATACAAAAGTTAAGGATGAAGAATTGGTAGGGTTAAGTGACGTAATTAGAATCTCTGCCAAGTCTGGTTATGGAATTAATGATTTAAAGAAAAAAATAAAGGATATGTTCTTTAGTGGAGAAGTAGATACAGAGAGTCTCATAATTTCGAATAATAGACATAAACAAGCGCTATACAGGGCATTAGAAAATTGCAATATAGCCAGGGAAAAAGTGAAATTAAATGAGTATTTAGATTTAATTTCTATCTATGTTACTTCAGCAATGAAAGCATTAGGAGAAATTACGGGAGCAGAACTTGAAGAAGATTTAGTAAATAAAATATTTAGTGAATTCTGTGTAGGAAAGTAGGAGTAATGATAAAATGAATTATAATGCAGGAGAATTTGATGTTATAGTTGTTGGAGCTGGCCATGCAGGTTGTGAAGCCTCTTTAGCAGCAGCAAGAATGGGATTAAATACATTAGTATGTACTATAAATTTAGATTCTATAGGAATGATGCCATGTAATCCGAATATTGGAGGTACAGCTAAAGGACATCTAGTAAGAGAGATTGATGCGCTAGGTGGGGAAATGGGAATAAACATAGATAATACTTTTATTCAATCGAGAATGTTAAATACATCTAAGGGACCAGCGGTTCACTCGCTAAGGGCACAAGCTGATAAGATGAGATATCAACATAGAATGAAAAGAGTATTAGAAGAACAAGAGAATCTTCAAATTAAGCAAATAGAAGTTACTAAGTTACTAGTTGAAGATAATAAAATATGTGGAGTAGTAACTAAAAACGGAGCTACATATAAATGTAAGGCTGTAATATTGGCAACTGGTACATATTTAAGGGGAAAAATTATTATTGGAGAAGTGAGTTATAACGGAGGTCCTAATGGATTATTCCCTGCAAATGATCTTTCACAATCTCTGCTAGATTTAAAAATAAATCTTAGAAGATTTAAAACAGGTACACCAGCAAGGATTAATAGGCGTTCTGTAGATTTCTCAAAAATGATTAAGCAAGGTGGAGATGATACTATAGTACCATTTTCATTTATGAGTGGAGATATTTCAAGAAAGCAAATTTCTTGCTATCTTACTTATACAAATGAAGATACTCACAATATAATTCGTGAAAATATTGGAAGATCGCCAATATATAATGGATCTATAAAAGGTATTGGGCCAAGATATTGTCCGTCAATAGAGGATAAGGTGATGAGGTTTCCTGATAAAGTACAACATCAAATATTTATTGAACCAGAAGGGGAAGATACATTAGAGATGTATGTTGGGGGGATGAGTTCATCATTACCAGAAGAAGTTCAAGTTAAAATGCTTAGAACTTTACCAGGGCTTGAAAATGTTGAAATACTTAGAACTGCATATGCAATAGAGTATGATTCAATAGATCCCACTCAATTAAATCCAACATTAGAATTTAAAAATGTTCAAGGCCTTTATGGAGCAGGTCAACTAAATGGAAGTTCAGGATATGAAGAAGCAGGATGCCAAGGACTTGTAGCGGGTATAAATGCAGCTTTAAAGATAAAAGGAAAAGACCCATTAATTTTAACTCGTTCTGATGCATACATTGGTGTGTTAATTGATGATCTTGTAACAAAGGGAACGAATGAACCTTACAGAATGATGACATCTAGAGCTGAGTATAGACTTCTTTTAAGACAAGACAATGCAGATTTTAGGTTAACTGAAATAGGTCATAATATTGGGTTAGTTACTGAAGAAAGATATGATAAATTTATTAATAGAAAAGAACTTATTGAAGATGAATTAGATAGAATAAAAAATCTTCAAATTACAAATAAAAGAGAAGTGAATGAATTTTTAGCAAGTCTTGGCTCTGCAGAATTGAAAAAGCCAACTAGTTTATATGAATTAATTAAAAGAACCGAATTAGATTATTTTGCTTTAGAACCTTTAGATTCAGATAGAGAACATTTTAGCAAAGATATAGGAGAGCAAATAAATATAGTTGCTAAATATGAAGGGTATATAGCGAGCCAATTAGAACAGGTTGGGCAATTTAAAAAGTTCGAGAAGAAGTTAATACCAAGTGATTTAGATTATGCTGAAATTAAAGGGTTAAGAACTGAGGCTATTCAAAAATTGAGTGATATTAGGCCTATAAGTATTGGGCAAGCATCTAGGATTTCTGGTGTTTCTCCAGCTGATATTTCGGTTTTGTTAGTTTACTTGGAGCATCAATATGGAAAGAAAAGAGATTAAACTAAACTCAGGAGGTAAATATGAGTTTTTATGAATTAATGAAGGAAGCATCTCAAGATGTTGGCATGTCATTAAGTGAAGTGCAATATGAGAAATTTATTAAATATATGCAGCTTGTGCAAGAGTGGAATAAGAAAATTAATCTTACTGCAATAATAGATGATGAGCAATTTATTAAAAAACATTTTATTGATTGTATTAAAGCTTTTAAAAGTGATAAACTTAAAAATGCTAGAAATTTAATCGATGTAGGGACTGGAGCTGGATTTCCAGGAGTTCCTATTGCTATTATGAGAGATGATATTGAAGTTACATTATTAGATTCACTAAATAAGAGAATTAATTTCTTGAACTTAGTAGTTAAGGAATTGAATTTAACTAATGTAGTAACTATTCATTCTAGAGCAGAAGATGGTGCCAGGTTAAAAGATTTAAGAGAAAATTTTGATGTTGCTACATCTAGAGCTGTTGCTAATATGACAGTTTTATCTGAATTCTGTCTTCCATATGTAAAAGTTAATGGTTATTTTGTTGCTTTGAAAGGGCCAGCAATTGATGAGGAACTTAAAGAGTGTAGGAATGCACTTGGTGTATTAGGTGGAAAGCTTGAAGATGTAATTGAATTAGATATTGAAGGAACAGATTTAAAGCATAACATAGTGGTTGTCAAAAAGACAAAAGAATGTCCTACATCGTATCCTAGAAAAGCTGGAATTATAACTAAAAAGCCACTAAAGTAACAGATAACAGCATATGTAATTAATATTAGGCTTTCCAACAAAAAATAATTGTAAAAAGAAGGAAAAAGTTAAGCGTTATAGAATTTATAATTAGACAAATAAGTTAAATGATAAGGATGGGGTTAGGTAATATGAGTAATGAAATAATTAGTGTGAAGATTGATGATATAATTCCTAACATGTATCAACCACGAAAGTACTTTAAAGAAGAAGCATTAATGGAGCTTTCGCAATCAATCAGAGAACATGGAATAATACAACCTTTAACTGTTAGAAAGCGTGGAGAGATTTTTGAACTTGTTGCAGGTGAAAGAAGATGGAGAGCGGCGAGACTTGCAGAACTTGAAGAAGTTCCTTGTGCAGTTGTAGATATTACGGATACTGAATCAGCGCAAATTGCTTTATTAGAGAACTTACAAAGGGAAGATCTTAACTTCATTGAAGAGGCAGAAGCCTATTATAATTTAATTCAGGATCATCACTTTACTCAAGAAGAAATCGCAGTTAAGATGGGAAAAAATCAATCAACTATTGCAAATAAATTAAGATTACTAAAATTATCTGCAAAGGTCAGAAACTTATGTTTAGATAATAAACTTACTGAAAGACATGCGAGAGCTTTGCTTAGTATTCCAGATGAAGAGCTTCAGCTTAAAATTGTTGAGAAAGTTATAACAAAAGGATTAAATGTTAAGAAGACGGAAGAGCTTATTAATAAGGAATTATTAAAACTTGCAGGGAAACAATTAAGTGGGAAAGAAAAGAAAAAAGTAAAATCGGTTTTTCCTGCAAAGTTATATGTTAATACAATTAAGCAAGTATTTGATAAGTTTAATATACCTGCAGCGTATAAGTTTGATGAAAAAGATGATTACATACAAATCACCGTAAATATACCGAAAAATAAAAAATAAATTAAGAATAAATTAAATTTAGTAGTATTGTATTTTATTGAGTAATATAGTACTACTTTTTTTCTAAAATTCCTTTAAATATTATAAGTTTATATATATAATATTAATATGGAGAGGGGGTGTGGCTCTATCGTTTAGAGCTTTATATATGAAGGTAGTTTGTATATTCAACCAAAAAGGTGGAGTTGGAAAAACGACCACTAATATTAATTTATGTTCTTATTTAGCGATGGAAGGGTATAAAGTTTTAACTTTAGATATAGACCCCCAAGGGAATACTACTAGTGGTTTAGGATTAGATAAAAGAAATTTAGAACTATCTATGTATGATGTATTAACTTCAGATACAAGGCTAAAAGATGTTGTTATAAAAAGTGACTTAATTCAGAACTTATCAATAGCGCCTTCAACAATGGAATTAGCAGGTGCAGAAGTTGAGATGATAGGAAAGGACAATAGAGAACAAATTCTTATTAACAAAATACGAGAATTAAATTCAGAATATGATTTTGTTTTTATAGACTGTCCTCCATCATTAGGTGTTTTGACTATTAATGCTTTAACATCTTGTGATTCAGTTCTCATTCCTATACAATGTGAGTTTTATGCGTTGGAGGGGGTAAGTCAACTTGTTAATACGATACAGTTAGTTAAGAAGTCGTTAAATAAGGATTTAGAAATTGAAGGTGTCTTAATGACTATGTATGATTATCGTACTAACTTAAGCAATGAAGTATATAAGGAAGTAGAAAAATATTTTGATGAATTGATGTTTAAGAATACTATACCTAGAAATATTAGGTTAGCTGAATCACCAAGTTTTGGACTTCCTATTATGTTATATGATGAAAAGTGTAAGGGTGCAGAATCATATTTAAATTTCACTAAAGAGTTTTTAGAAAGGCAGAATTTATAGGTGAGGTTATGGGTAAAAAGTTTGCTTTAGGGAAGGGGCTTGGTGCTCTTATTCCTGATGATGTTCAGAGTAATGATTCATCGAATAATTTATTGATTTCATTAAACAAAATTAAAAGCAACAATGAACAACCAAGAAAAGCATTTGATAATGATAAAATTGTTGAATTAGCTGAATCAATAAAACATCATGGAATAATTCAACCGTTAATATTAAAAGAACAAGGGAAAGAGTACGTAATAGTAGCTGGAGAAAGAAGATGGCGTGCAGCAAAACTTTTAGGGTTAAAGGAAGTTCCAGCAATAATTATGGAATTAACTGAAAAGCAAGTGCTAGAGATATCTTTAATTGAAAATATTCAGCGTCAAGATTTGAATCCAATTGAAGAAGCATTAGCTTATAAGAAGTTACTAACAGATTTTAATATCACACAAGAAGAACTTAGCAAGAGAATAGGAAAGTCAAGAACAGCTATAACAAATAATCTAAGATTAATTAATTTAGATGATAGAGTTCAACAATACCTAATTGAAGGAGTTATATCAGAAGGTCATGGAAGGACATTGTTAGGAATAACAGATGGTGATCTTCAGTATGAAATTTCTCAAAAGATTATTGATGAAAAACTTTCTGTAAGAGAAGTTGAAAGATTAATAAAGAATATCTTAGATAGTGATAATAATCGAAAAAAGGTTAACAATAATAATGAGTTAAATCCATATTATAAAGATGTTAGAGATAAGCTACAAGATTATTTTGGAACAAAAGTTAAGTTGAGTAGTAAAAATAATAAAGGAAAAATTGAAATAGAGTATTACTCTGAAGAAGATCTTCAAAGAATATTAGATATAATTAATATATAAATGTTTCACGTGAAACATTTTATGAAAGGATGAAAATCGTTGTGGAAAGTGTTATAAATAGTTTAAATGAGTATATACCATATATACTTGGAGGGATGTCAGTTATTATACTACTACTATTTATATTAGTCATAGTATTATTTAAGTCAGTAAATAAATTGGAAAACAAGTATAGAAGATTAATGAGGGGAACTTCAGGTAAGAATTTAGAAGAGTTATTGATAAGCCAGTTAGAGAATATAGAGAAAGCAAATAGTAATTCTCAAGAAGCATTAGATAGATGTGCAGATATGAGAGAAAGAATAAAGGAATGTGTTCAAAAGATTGCTATAATGAGGTATAAAGCGTTTGAAGATGTAGGAAGTGATTTGAGTTTCTCTGTAGCTATTTTAGATGAAAATAACGATGGAGTAATGTTAACAGGAATTTATGGGAGACAAGAAAGTACTACTTATGCAAAACCGATTGATAAAGGAATATCAAGATATGATCTTTCAGAGGAAGAAATATATGTTTTAAATGAAGCTACTAATAAAAGTAGTAAATAAAAGAGATGGGAAACCATCTCTTTTATTGTTGTAACCTAAGAATAGATAAGTTATTAACAAAGCTTCATAAAATAGATTGAGATATTCTATTAGGAGCAGAATCCATTAAACATTTGGAAATGTAATGATATCTTCGATATATTGAGTTGAACTACTATTTCCAGATGACTTTAATATGAAGTGGTATATACCAGCAGATATACAATCAGCTAATTCCATTACTATATAAAGTCTTGTATTTTGTAATACCATGAATTCGAAACTGCCAGAAATATTAACGATTCCAGTAATACTCATGTTGCCGACTGGAGGAAGTTTTCTATTAACTGCCAACCCAGGATGGAGTGGTTTCCTATCAATAAAAATCTTCCCTATATTTTGAAAGCTTCCAAGACAAGCATCAACAGCAATAATAAATGGATCGTCAAAGTTCTCGTATATTCTTTGAATAATTATTTCTAAGTTTTTAGAATGAATTGGATTACTTAAACTACCATAAATATAAAAGTTTTTCTTTTTAAGATATCGTAATTTATAGCCAATTAAAGGACCCAATGAGTCACCGGTAGAACGATCTGTGCCGATACATAGGAAAATTATACACTTGCCAGATTTAATTATTGGTTTAAGTTCTTTATATAAATAATCTCTAATCTTTTCATATGAATTTGGAATATTAGAATCAACAGAAAAACATGTACTCATAAAACAACCTCCTATAATGGAATTATTTCCAATACAGGAGGTTGTTATGCAAGAAATTAAAGATTATCTCTCAATTTACTTAATATGTTTAAGGTGTTATATATGTCAGTTTCTGAATTGAAATAACTTAAGCTAAGCCTAACAGTTCCAGTTGGATATGTGCCAATAGCCTTATGTGCTAAAGGTGCACAATGCAATCCAGAACGGGTTTTTATTCCGTTAGAATCTAAAAAATAAGAAACTTCAGAAGGATCTAGAGATTTATGATTAATAGACAAACATGTTGTTGATTTTTTGTTATCTAAGTCACCATATACTGTAAGATCATCTATATTTAAAATTCCATCAAGTAAAATAGATCTGAGATAGCTTATTTTCTCCCTTATCGTATTAATTCCTATCTGATTAATAAAATCAATACCGCTAGATAATCCAATTATACCAGGCATATTCATGGTTCCAGATTCAAATTTATCAGGCAAAAAAGACGGCTGCTTTAATGAATAGGATAAGCTGCCAGTACCACCGCTGAGCAGGGGAGAGCATTCAGTGTTAAGTTTGTCATCAATAACAAAGCCACCAGTTCCTTGTGGGCCAAGTAAACTTTTATGGCCTGTAAAGGCGATTGCATTAGCTTTAATTTTATTAATATCAATATCTAATACGCCTGCAGACTGGGCTGAGTCTACAACAAAAAAGATATTGGAATCCTTACAAATTGTACCGATAGTGTCTATATCTTGGATTGAACCAGTAACATTAGATGCATGGGAAATAACACACATTTTAGTATTAGGTTTAATTAAATTTTTTATATTCATTGGATTGATAAAACCTAATTCATCAGCATGTACCAGATCAACGGATATTCCAAGATTTTGTAGGTCTGATAACGGCCTTAATATTGAATTGTGCTCCATGCATGATGATATCACGTGATCACCAGGCTTTAGGGTTCCTCTAAGTAGGATATTTAAAGAACTGGTTATATTATTTGTGAAGATTATATTACTTGGTTTATCGAATTTAAAAAAATCAGCTATTTTTTCTCTAGCTAATAAAAGTTTTCTGCTACTATCTAATGAATTAGAATAATTTGATCTGTTTGCATTGCCACCAATATTAATAAGATAATCATAAATTGAATCTGCAACTGCTTTAGGTTTTGGAAAAGTGGTGCTTGCATTATCTAAATATATATTCATAAAAACTCCTTTTGAATCTAATTACTATTCTTCATAATTTTATGCTATTGTAAAAATAATAATACATAATTAAGAAATGAGAAAGTTTTTTTATATATAATAGAATTATCATAGCTTTATAAAATATAAAAAATATATATAATAGAGATATAAATTATATTTTTAACTTTAGGAGGGAAATATGGAATACTACGTAATTGTATATAAGAACACACATGATGCAATGTTAGCAGAAAAGAAATTAACTGAGAATAATTTTGATTTCAAGATAATGCCAACTCCAACATCGATAACTCAAAGTTGTGGTATATGTACTAGATTTGAAAAGGAAAATGAAATAACAAACATAATAGAGAATAATATAATTGAGTATAAGAATATATATAAAAAAACAAAAGAAGGATTTAAGACAATTTAATGCAAGGAGAAAGTAGAATATGCTTATAAATTTAGATTTAGGATATGACAACTTTAATGTAGGTGGTATAACTTTTAGTGTAGCCGAAGTTGAAGGCCTAATAAATCAGGGAATAAGAATAATTATTATATTAATATTAATGTATTTAACTATAAAAATTGGTAAGAGAATAATTGATAAGTTTGTAGAACGTCAAATTAAAAGCAATGCAAGATTTAGCATGGACAATCAAAAAGCAAAAACCATAGGAGGGGTATTAAAGAGTGTGTTAAGATATGTAACATACTTTTCAGGGCTTGCTCTAATATTAGCTGATTTCTTTGGAGGAATGTCAGTTGCAATGGCTAGTGTTGGGGGTGTTGCTTTAGGGTTTGGAGCTCAAAGTCTTGTGAAAGATGTAATTAATGGTTTCTTTATTTTATTTGAAGATCACTATGGCGTTGGAGATCACGTGACTATAGGAAATTTCACAGGAATAGTGGAAACAATAGGGATAAGAACCACTTCTATAAGAGATTTTACTGGAGACTTACATCTGATTCCAAATGGAACTATAACAACAGTAACTAATCATTCAAGGGGAAATATAAAGTTTATAGTAGATGTAGAAGTATCTTATGAGGAAAATATAGATAATGTAATTGGAATAATATCAGAAGTAACAAAGAAATTTGAAGAAAGAAATGAAGATATTACAAGTCCTATCGAAGTGTTAGGAGTGAATTCAGTAAATCCATCTAAATCAAGTATGATAATAAGAGTTTCTGGAGGTAGTAAACCGTTAAAACAATGGAGTATGGAAAGAAAATTAAGAAAAGAAATAAAGGGTGCTTTTGATGAGAAGGGAATAAAGGTTCCACAACTTATAACAGAACCTATAATAAAGAAGGAGGATAAATATGATAGATAATTTTAATTTAGGCGATGTGGTTGAAATGAAAAAACAACATCCATGTGGAAGTTACGAATTTGAAGTAATTAGATTAGGTGCAGATATAAAGATAAAGTGTACGGGATGTGGAAGGATAATTATGATTCCGAGATCGAAATTTGTTAAAGGAGCAAAGAAAATAATAAAAAGTGTAGTTTAATAAAAAATACTTGAAAAAAAGAATGTGAAATGATAAAATAATAAATTGTAATCCCTGCTGTGCAAAGCACAGCCGTTAGTCCGAGGGGAGGAGGTGAATAAGATGAGAAAGTACGAAACTATATTCATACTAAGCCCATCATTTGATGAAGAAACTGTTAAAACTAACATCGAAAAGTTTAAGGGTGTAATAGAAAATGGTGGCGGAACTGTTGAAAATGTTGATTTCTGGGGTAAGAGAAAACTTGCTTACGAAATTGCAAAAGTAAACGAAGGTTACTATACATTAGTTAACTTTACTGCTGGTCCAGAATTACCAAGAGAATTAGATAGAATATTCAGAATTACTGATGGAGTTATCAGACACATCATCGTTAAAGAAGAAGCATAATTGGAGGAATTGTAATGAATAAGGTTGTTCTTATAGGAAGACTTACAAAAGATCCAGAATTAAGATTTGCTGCTGGAAGTGGAACTGCTGTAAGTAGATTCACAGTAGCTGTAAATAGACAGTTCAAAAAAGATGAAACAGATTTTATTAATTGCGTAGCATTTGGTAAAACTGCGGAAACAATATCTCAATACCTTACCAAAGGTAGACAAATAGCTGTTACAGGAAGTATCAGAACAGGTAGCTATGATGCTCAAGATGGTTCAAAAAGATATACTACAGATGTTGCTGTAGAAAGTTTTGAATTCATAGGTTCTAATGGTGGAGCTAGAGATAATGCTGATTCATTTAATGGCGGATATGATAATACTGATTATTCGGCTAGACCAAAGAACGATGCGTTCAGTGGTGGAAGCTTTAATGACGACATAACTCCTGTAGATGATGGAGATATGCCATTCTAAAAATCAAGGTAAGGAGGGAAATATCATGAGAGATAGCAGAAGACCAGGTGGTAAGATGAGAAGATCTAAGAGAAAAGTTTGTGCTTTTTGTGTTGATAAGGCTGAAAGTATAGATTATAAAGATGTTGCTAAGTTAAGAAAGTATGTTACTGAAAGAGGTAAGATATTACCAAGAAGAATTTCTGGAACATGTGCTAAGCACCAAAGACAATTAACTGACGCAGTTAAGAGATCAAGAAATATAGCATTATTACCATTTACAACAGAATAGTAATAACAGCCTCTGATGGATATCAGAGGTTTTTTTGTTACAAAAAAATATATTACAATATATGTAAAAAAAACGTAACTATTGTTGCATTACTTCACAAAAAAAATTACAATATATATACAAAGAGAAATAGGAGTGAATATAATGAAGCATAGAGAACTTAATATTATGGCTAATGTAAAAATAATTGAAAATTTAAAAGCTCAGTTACTTTGTATTATTGGAGAATTTTTTAGATTATTAACAAAAGGAAGTAATGTTGCGCAGGATGCAATATTAGACTGTATATCAGGTGCTATAATAATTCTTTATGTATTAGGTAGAAAGCTTGGTTACTCTTTACCAGAGATAGATCATGTCATGAAAAGTAAATTGGATATGGGAATAAAGGCAGAG
The DNA here is from genome assembly GCF_007115085.1 of Clostridium sp. HBUAS56017. Classification (NCBI taxonomy): domain Bacteria; kingdom Bacillati; phylum Bacillota; class Clostridia; order Eubacteriales; family Clostridiaceae; genus Clostridium; species Clostridium sp. HBUAS56017. The sequence continues at coordinate 24,784 of NZ_SULK01000026.1, forward strand.
GATGAAGTTGAAAAGGAAGGTAAAAGCCTTAGTGAATTGAAGAATTATATAAGTAAAAGGAGAGATTAATTTTATCTAGGAGGCTAATATATGAAAAAGCTAATAAGTCATCCATATCTGAGGCAGTTGATTCTAGTTAGCATCATTGTTGTATGCTGGTACTTTAATTTTTTAACACTTGGAGTTGCAGCATTTATGTTGTACTTAGGAGATAATTTCTTTTTTATTAGAAAATATTATAAGAATCAAAATGAAGTCCAAAAGTTTGTTAGTTACTTAGATGAAAGTTTATCAAGTAACTTTTGCAATTTAAATATACCAGTAGTTTTAGTTGATGAATTTGGTGAAATTGTTTGGAACAATTTTAATTTTATTGATTTGAATAAAGGAGAAACTCAAGTTGGTAATAATATTACAGGTTTAATTAGAGGTTTAGATATTAATAAATTATTTGAAGAGAAAGATAAAAGTCATCAAAGACTCAATTTTAATAACACTCTTTATGATATAAGTAGCAGTGATGTTGTAAATGAAAATCAAAAACTTAAATTAATTTATTTTAATGATATAACTCATTTAATAGATTCACAAATGTCTAAGGATAGCTTAAGAGAAGCTGTAATATTAATAGAAGTAGATAACTTAAATGAAGTGTTAGATGTAACTGATGAAGGTGATAGACCTTTAGTAGTTGCTGAGGTTGAAAGAAAAATAAATGCTTATGCTCAAAGAATAGGCGCAATGATAAGGAAATATGATACGAATAAATATGTTTTATCGGTTCAAGATAGATATATTCAAGAAGAGATTGAGAATAAGTTTTCTATACTAGATGAAATTTCAAAGATAAATAAAGGAAATAGAATGGAACTGACACTTAGTATAGGGATTGGACGTGGTGGAATGTCCCCATATGAGAATAATGGATATGCAACGGTTGCTAAAGAACTTGCTTTAGGTAGAGGTGGAGATCAAGTAGTTATTAAAAGTAATGAGGAAATAAAGTTTTTTGGTGGAAATACTAAAGAATTTGAAAAGAGGACTAGAGTAAGAGCAAGAGTTGTTTCTCATGCCTTAAAAGAATTAATATATGAGAGCAGCAATGTATTTATTTTAGGTCATAAAAATCCTGATATGGATTGCTTTGGATCAGCTGTTGCACTATCGTCTACAATAAGACAGCTTGGGAAGAGATGCAATATTGTGATAAATGATGATACAAATCCTATTAATTATTTTTTAGATAAATTAAAGAAAAATGAAAAATATAAGAATGTATTTATTTCAGCTGAAGAAGCGTATAAACTGATCGATGAAAATACTTTAGTAGTTATAGTGGATGTTCATAATAGAAGTTACGTAAGCAATTTAGATATAATAGAAAAGGTTAAGAGAAAAGTAATAATAGATCATCATAGAAGAAGTGCAGACATAATAGAGGGAACTATGTTAAACTATATTGAAGTGTATGCTTCTTCAACGTCAGAGATGATAACAGAAATTATTCAATACATAACAGATAGACCTCAATTGTCAAAAGAGGATGCAGAAGGTCTCTTAGCTGGAATATTTATGGATACTAAAAGGTTTTCTTTTAAAACTGGAGTTAGGACATTTGAAGCTGCATCATTTTTGAGAAATAAGGGTGCAGATACTATTGAAGTAAAAAAAATGTTTACTGATAATTTAGAGGATTACCTGACTATAGCAGAGACAATCAAATCTGCCAAAGTGGATAAGGAAAATAATACAGCTATAGCAATCTGTCCTGATAATGTAGATACAGTAATTGTCGCAAAAGCGGCAGATGAATTGTTAAATATATCAGGAATATTAGCTTGCTTTGTTCTCGCAAATATAAATAATGAAATTTATATTAGTGGTAGATCTACAGGAGATATAAATGTGCAAGTTGTATTAGAAGCCCTTGGCGGTGGCGGACACATGAATATAGCAGGAGCCAAATTAGACAATGTTAGTATAGAAGAAGCATTAGAAAAATTGAAAGAAGCAATGACGAAATATTTAAGGGTAGGTGAATAGATAATGAAGGTAATTTTATTACAAGATGTTAAAAGTATTGGTAAAAAAGGTGATGTTATAAATACATCAGATGGATATGCTAGAAATTTTTTGTTTCCAAGAAAATTAGCAGAGGAAGCAACTGATTCAAATCTTCATATTTTAAATAATAAAAAAGAAAATGAAAGAAAGCAAAAACTTGCTGAAATAGAAGCAGCACAAAAGTTAGCTGGAGAATTAAAAGGGAAGATAGTAAAAATAACAAGCAAAACTGGCGAAAGTGGAAAATTATTTGGAGCAATTACAAGCAAGGATGTAGCAGCATTAATAAAAACACAATATAAGGTTACAGTAGATAAGAAAAAGATTGTTATGGACACAATAAAGGTTGCAGGAGAATATGAAATAGAAGTTAAATTGTACCCAGAAGTATCGACTAAAATGAAAGTTAATATTGTTCCGCAACAATAAGGAGGAATATTAGTGAGCTTAAAAGATGAAGAAAATTTTTTACAAGAAGTATTACATGGAGATTTAACACAACAATCACAAGTAAATGTATTATTTGAGGTATTAGGAAATGTACTAGAAAAGGGTGCAATTAGGGCTAGGACAATAAAATATAAACTTAAAAAGTATGTAGACTCAATAAATATATGTGAAAGAGTATATGCTTTAAATGTAATTGCATCCGATGGAAAAGGTCTAAAAGTAGTGCCATCAGAAGACGAAATAGATAGTGTGTTAGAGGATACTGTTGATTTTGTCGCTGAAGCTATAGCTAGAAAATATGTGCAAAGTCAAATAGAAACTAAAGTTGAACAATCAATAATAGAAAAACAAGAAAAGTATATGGATGAAATAAGATTATCTGTATTAAAGAAAGAAAAGGGAAGCGAAAATAATAAAACTAAGAAAAAGTATGATGAATTAGTTAGTTTAGATCAAAAGGTGACTAGTAAGAATATAATGAGTTTTTTAAGACCAGAGGAATTATATGAGGTAGTAGGGCAAGAGAGGGCTGTAAAATCTCTTATTTCTAAGCTATCATCACCATATCCTCAACATATAATATTATATGGACCACCAGGGGTTGGTAAGACGACAGCAGCAAGATTAGCATTAAAGGAAACTAGAAAATTAGAATTTACTCCTTTTAATGAAGAATCTAAATTTGTTGAAGTTGATGGTACAACTTTAAGATGGGACCCAAGAGAAATTACTAATCCATTATTAGGATCAGTACATGATCCAATATATCAAGGGAGTAAGAGGGACTTAGCAGAAATAGGAGTTCCAGAACCAAAACCAGGATTAGTTACAGAAGCTCATGGTGGCATATTGTTCATAGATGAAATAGGAGAGTTAGATACTATATTACAAAATAAGTTGCTAAAGGTGTTAGAGGATAAAAGAGTAGAATTCTCATCTTCATATTATGATCCTGATGATGAAAATACACCAAAGTATATAAAATATCTTTTTGATAAAGGGGCTCCGGCCGACTTTGTATTAATTGGTGCGACTACTAGAGAACCTAGGGATATTAATCCTGCTCTTAGATCAAGATGTACGGAAGTTTTTTTTGAACCATTATCGGCAAAGGATATTGAAGAAATTGTTGATAATGCGGCAAGAAAATTGAATGTTAAGTTAGAAGATGGAGTATCTGAATTTATTAGCAGATATACAATAGAAGGTAGAAAAGCTGTAAATATATTAACTGATGCATATGGTCTTGCGTTATATAATGAAAAAAGAGTAGAAGTTGAAGGAATTGAAATTAGATTAGCCCACGTAGAAGAGGTTATTTCAATTGGAAGATATACTCCATTTGAAAGAAATAATGATGAAAGTAAATTTGAAGTTGGGCATGTGTATGGGCTTGGAGTAAGTGGTTTCTTAGGATCTACTATAGAAATAGAAGCAGCTGTTTTCGAAGCAAAGAAAACAGGCGCAGGGACAGTTAGATTTAATGAAACTGCTGGTTCAATGGCTAAGGACTCTGTGTTTAATGCAGCATCTGTAATAAGAAAGATTACAGATAAGGATATTAGAGATTTTGATATTCATGTAAATGTAATTGGTGGAGGAAAAATAGATGGTCCTTCAGCAGGTGCCGCTATTACTGTATGTGTAATTAGTGCCTTATTGAATAAAGGAATAAGACAAGATGTAGCTATTACAGGAGAGATATCTTTAAGAGGGAATATAAAACCAGTGGGTGGAATATTTGAAAAGGTATATGGAGCAAGAAGAAAAGGAATTAAATTAGTTATGGTTCCAAAGGATAATGAAAAGGAAATCCCAACAGGATTAACAGATATAGAAGTAAAAGCAATTAAT
>NZ_SULK01000026.1:29212-32787 GCF_007115085.1 Clostridium sp. HBUAS56017
AGAATAGAAGAATTAATTGACATAGTATTAGAAAAATAGAATGGAGGGGTACTCTTGGAGACTTCGACAATGAGAAGTTTACCACATAGTATAGAAGCTGAACAATCTGTAATTGGATCTATGATTATAGATAAAAGTGCAATAGCCGAAGTTGTAGAAAAATTAGGAGAGAATGATTTTTACAGAGATGGGCATAAGGTAATATATAAGGCTATATTTGAAATGTTTAAGAATGATATGGCTGTAGATCTTGTAACTTTACTAGAATACTTAAAGTCTAATGATCAATTAGAGAATGCAGGTGGAGTAACTTATATCACAGAAGTAAGTTCTTCAGTTCCTACTACAGCCAATCTTTCTTCATATATAAAAATTGTAGAAGAGAAATCCTTACTTAGAAAACTAATAAAAGCATCTACTAAAATCATAGAAGATAGCTATAATAGGCAAGGAGAAGTAGAAGAGGTATTAGATCAAGCTGAAAAGAAAATATTTGATATAGCAGAGAAAAAGACTACCAATGATTTTGAACCTTTAAGCGTTGTATTAGAAAGAGGATTTATTGAAATAGAAAGGCTTTTCAATAATAAGGGTGAAGTTACAGGAGTAAGTTCTGGAATAAAAGATTTAGATGATAAAACTTCAGGATTTCAAAAAGGTGATATGGTACTTATTGCAGCAAGACCTTCAATGGGTAAAACAACTTTTGCACTTAATATCGCAGAACATGCAGCGCTTAGATCAGGTAAGAGTGTAGTAATATTTTCTCTAGAAATGCCAAAGCAACAGCTTGCATATAAATTATTATGTTCAGAGGCTAATGTAGATATGCTTAGCCTTAGAACAGGAGAGCTTGATGATAGGGACTGGGAAAATATAGCTAGAGCAACAGGCCCGTTATCAAAAGCTAAGATATACATAGATGATACTGCTGGAGTTTCAGTAATGGAAATGAGATCTAAGTGCAGAAGAATAAAGATGGAACACGGTATTGACCTGATATTAATAGACTATCTTCAATTAATGTCAGGATCATCAACAGAGAACAGGCAACAAGAGGTATCTGAAATATCAAGATCTATAAAAGCATTGGCTAAGGAAATGGAGTGTCCAGTCATAGCATTATCACAGCTATCTCGTGCGCCAGAGCAAAGAGCTGACCATAGACCAATGTTATCTGACTTAAGAGAATCAGGGTCTATAGAGCAGGATGCTGATGTTGTTATGTTCCTATATAGAGATGAGTATTATAATAAGGAATCAGAAGACAAAGGCGTAGCTGAATGTATAATAGCAAAGCAAAGAAATGGTCCAGTAGGAACGGTTAAAATGGCTTGGCTTGGTCAATTCAGTAAGTTTGGTAATTTAGATGTTGTTCAATAATGAATAACATATACTTGGGGGTGTCTAGATGAACAAGAAAATAGGATTTATAGGTTGTGGAAACATGGGTGGTGCCATGGTTGGAGGATTAATTAAATCAGGGTTTATAAGAAAAGAAGATTTAATAGTATCTACAAAGACTGAAGCCTCTGGAAGCAATTTAAAAAAGAATTTTGGTGTGGAAACAACATTATCAAATAAAATAGTTGCAGAGCAGTCAGATATTCTAATTTTAGCAGTGAAGCCATTTCTATACAAGAAGGTAATAGAAGAAATAAAGGAATGTCTATCTAAAGATAAGGTTATAGTGACTATTGCTGCAGGAGTAACTATTAATAGTATGGAATATTGGCTTGGAGAGGGCTATAAGATAGTAAGGACAATGCCAAACACACCAGCGCTTGTTGGAGAGGCTATGTCAGCTATATGTGCCAATAAAAACGTATCTGAAGAAGATATGGACTATGTGTTTAAGATTTATAAAAGTTTTGGAGATTATGTTGAATTAGAAGAGAAGGATTTTGATGGATTTATAGCGTTATGCGGTTCATCTCCTGCTTATGTCTTCATGTTTATTGAGGCTATGGCAGATGCAGCAGTTAAACTTGGAATACCTAGAGCAAAAGCTTATAAAATGGCATCAAAGAGTGTTCTAGGATCAGCAAAAATGGTATTAGATACAGGAAAACATCCAGGAGAACTTAAGGATATGGTTTGTTCTCCTGCAGGAACAACAATAGATGCTGTAGTAGAGCTAGAAAAGCAAGGATTTAGAAGTGCCGTTATTGAAGCTATGATAAAGTGTGCTGAAAAATCGAAATCAATGTAGATTTAATAGAAGGAATTGAAGTTAATTAAATTTAACCTCAATTCCTTTTTTGCATTATTATACGAATTATTTTCAGAATAAATAAAAAAATATTCGACTTATTATTGACCTATTGAATTCACTTTGCTAGTATGAAAGGTGGAGAGAATTCATAAGGAGGCAATGTATATGTCAGCATTTATTGTTTTAGGAGCTCAATGGGGAGATGAAGGAAAAGGTAAGATGACAGACTATCTTGCAGAAGAAGCAGATGTAGTTGTTAGATTCCAAGGAGGTAATAATGCAGGTCATACTGTAGAAGTTGGAGATAAGCAATACAAGCTTCACTTAATACCTTCAGGTATACTATATGATGATAAACTAAATGTTATTGGAAATGGTGTTGTAGTAGACCCTAAGGCCTTATTTGAAGAGATAGGATATCTAGAAAAAGAGGGTGTCAAGGTTACACCTGAAAAATTAATAATAAGTGATAGAGCACATCTAATAATGCCTTATCATAAGATTTTAGATAAGTTAAAAGAAGAAGCTAGAGGAAAAAATGATATTGGAACAACAGGAAAAGGAATAGGACCTTGTTATACTGATAAAATAGAAAGATGTGGCATAAGAATCTGTGATCTTATGCATGAAGATGTTTTCGAGGAGAAGTTAAGAGAAAATGTAGCTATGAAAAATTCATATATAACAAAAGTATATGGAGGGGAAGCACTTGATGTAGAAAAAGTTTTAATGGATTTTAAGGAATATGCTAGAAAGATAAAACCTTTTGTTAAGGATACATCCGTACAAGTATATGATGGCATAAAAGCAAATAAAACTGTTCTATTTGAAGGCGCTCAAGGGATGTTATTAGATATAGACCATGGTACATATCCATATGTAACATCATCAAATACTACAGCTGGTGGAGTTAGTAATGGAGTTGGCATAGGTCCAAATCTAATTACAAGTGCAGTTGGAATAGCTAAAGCTTATACAACAAGAGTAGGAAAAGGACCTTTTCCTACAGAATTGAACGATGAAACTGGAGAATGGATAAGAGAAAAAGGCCATGAATATGGGGTAACTACAGGAAGATCAAGAAGATGTGGTTGGCTTGATTTAGTTATTGTAAAATCTGCTACAAGAGTTAGTGGATTAACATCATTAGCTGTTACCAAAATAGATACATTAGCAGGATTAGAAAAAATAAAAGTATGCGTAGGATATAAGTTTAATGATGAAGTTTTAGACTATTTCCCTGCTAGTTTAGATGATTTAGCTAAATGTGAACCTATATATGAAGAATTTGATGGTTGGGATGAATCAGTAGCTGATGCTAGAAGTTATGATAATTTGCCTGAAAATGCAAAAAAATATT
>NZ_SULK01000026.1:32875-36363 GCF_007115085.1 Clostridium sp. HBUAS56017
TAAGAAGAATATCTGAATTTACTGAAACAAAAATATCAATAGTTTCAGTTGGACCAAAGAGAGATCAAACTATTAGAATAGATGAACTTTAATTCCGACTATTTTACTTGACATTAATTCATGTATAAAATATAATTTCTATATAAGAATATTAATATATAGAAATTAAAGAGGTGAATTAAATGATAACTAAGGATATGACAATAGGTGAAGTTATAAAAATCGATCCTAATAAGGCTGAAGTATTAATGAGCTTTGGAATGGGTTGTGTTGGATGTCCTTCAGCACAAGCAGAAACTATAGAAGAAGCAGCTATGGTTCATGGTCTAAATTTAGATCAATTGATGGAAGCTTTAAATAAATAACATAAAAAGTTGTCTCGTAACAGAGGCAACTTTTTTCTTTGGTGTGAACAGTATGAGACGTTAAAAACATAATTATGGTAAAATAGAATTAGTAAGAAAAAGAAAGAGGGATGGTATGGCAAAGAGTTACACAAAAAAATATGAAGTAAATTATCATGATTCAAGTTATAAGTTAAAGTGTAAATTATCATCTATAGTAAACTTCTTATGTGATGTAGGAACAAATCAATCAGAAGTATTAGGTGATACAATAGAAGAAATGATGGCAAAGAATTATGCATGGGTGTTTTATAAATATGATATTAGTATGTATAAATATCCTAGTTATAGAGATGTCATATCAATTACTACAGAACCTATTGGATTTAATAAATTTTATGCATATAGGAAATATTATATCAGAAGTGAAGAGGGAGAATTATTAGGAGAAGCTGTAGCTTTATTTTTCTTAATAAACCTTAAAAGAAGACGTCCAATGAGAATACCGCAAGAACAGTATGAGTTATATGGCGCTGATGATGGTATGAATAGAAACATTGATATGAAGGAAATCAGAAATGTTGAAAAGGAAGATTATCATAAAGAATTTAATATTAGATATAGTGATATTGATTCTAATGGACATGTAAACAATGTTAATTACCTTGAATGGGCGATTGAATCAGTACCAATGGAAGTTGTTAAAGATTATGAAATTAAAGAATTAAAAATTATTTTTGAAAAAGAAACTACTTATGGTGATACTGTTCATGTATCAGCTACCTTAATAAAAGAAGAAAATGAACGATTGATAACTGTTCATTCCATAAAAAACAATGAAGGTAAGGAAGTCACAAAGTTAGAAGCTACATGGGAAAGGGAGTAGTATTAAATACTATTCCCAACTAAGAAGCCTGAATTCCAAGCCCATTGTAAGTTAAATCCTCCACAATCTCCAGTAACATCAAGAATTTCTCCACAAAAATATAAATTTGAAACAATTGTTGACTCTAGTGTTGTAGGGTTAACTTCGTTTGTATTAATGCCACCTACAGTAACCTGAGCATTGGTAAATCCATTAGTATCAGTACAAGTAAAAGTCCATTCCTTAAGTCTCTTAGATAATAGAGATTTGTACTTCCAATCTAATTCATAACAAGGTATGTGAATATCTTTTATACCTATATCTTTCAACAAGATTGGTATAAGTTTTTTATTTATCACTCCTATAAGAGCATTTGATATGCTTCTGTGAGAAAACACCGCTAGGTGGCCTTGCAAAAAGTTATCAATATCCTCAAAAGACTTTTCTGGCATCATATCCACTATAATTTCAACTTTTTTATTCTTATATAAATTTTTTGAGGCTTCAGTTGAAAGCTGAAGTATAGGAGGACCTGATATTCCGTAGTCTGTAAAAAGAATCTCACCAATATCATCTCTTAATATTTTATCATCTACGGAAAGAGATGCTTTACCATTAATCTTTATACCTGAAAGAGCTTTTAAGTAAGGATAATTCAATTTTAATTGAACTATACCCGGCAATGGTTCTACAATAGAGTGTCCAAGGGATTTTGCAAGTTTGTAACCAGATCCATCAGAACCAGTTTTTATAGCTGATTTTCCTCCACAGGCTAAAATAAGTTTTCCACAGGTTAAGGAAGGATAATCTTCATTTGTTGTGGATAAAACAAATTTTTTATCCTTGTGGATAGATTTAATTTTGCAATTTATATATAAAGGAATTTCTCTTTCACTTAATGACAACCTAAAGATATCCACAACTGATGAGGCTTGAAGTGATTGTGGATAAAATTTTCCGTTTTCTAATCTAACTAAAGGCAATCCTAATGACAAAAAGAAATTTTCTGTATCTTCAATTGAAAAGTTATCTATGCAATATTTGAAAAAGTCATTATCTTCGCTGCAATAATTTTTATAAGAAAAATTAGCATTTGAAATATTACATCTACCATTACCAGTAGTTAAAATTTTTTTTCCAATTCGATCAGTTGACTCAACGATTGCAACATTTTTTCCTAGATCTTTTGCCATTATTGCTGCCATTATTCCAGAGGCACCACCACCAACGACGATTATATCATGATATATCATAGGTTAATTATCTCCTTCTAAAAAAATATAATGAAACTCTTTATTTAGAGTTTTAACATTAACTGAGTTTACTAAAGTATTTAATAAATAAATTTTAACACAGTAATAGTAGCTATTAAAGGGAGGAATAATAGAAAAGAGGTGATGATAATTGAAAGCTAAGGTTATTATAGATGGTGAAGATAATGGAAAAGAATTTAAAGTTAGAAGAATGACATATACAGAAGTAATAGCTAACTATCCCAATAAACCTGGTACGAAAAACTTTAAGTTTGAAGAAGTTAAGTTAATTAGTGAATGGGAAATTGATGATTTTTTAATTAATAATAGGGAGTTTTTAAAAATAAGATTAAGTAGGGGAATATCTGTGTTTTTATACAAAGCATTAAAAGATTCTATTGAAGATGAAATAAATGAAGATTTAAATATACTTAATTTACTTAGAGATAGATATAGTGTAAATAAAAAGGGGAATTGGAGTAAAGAAATAATATGTATGGTTAACAATAAAATTCCTTTAATGGTTATAGCTACAGGACACAACTTTAAAAGAAGTGGCTATAATATTTTAGTAAATCCAATTTCAAAAGAACATTTTTTAGATGCTGCAGAAAAGGAAATAAAAAAAATTAACGAAGAAATAAAGAGGAAGGAATCTATTATAAACGCTTATTTACAAGCCATTAGTGAGATAAAAAATAGTATGACATCTCAGTAGAAAAATGGTCATGGACAATATAAAATTTGGGGAGAAAAATAAAATTATAAGAAATTTATAAAAAATGTGTTGACACTCTTAATGAATTTCGGTATTATAGTCTATGTGGTCAGCGCCAAAGCATTAGGCAACCACATAGTTACAATTTGGCTCCTTGGTCAAGCGGTTAAGACACCACCCTTTCACGGTGGTAACAGGGGTTCGATTCCCCTAGGAGTCACCATTTTTACTTTGGGCGCATAGCTCAGCTGGGAGAGCACCTGCCTTACAAGCAGGGGGTCACAGGTTCGAGCCCTGTTGTGCCCACC
>NZ_SULK01000026.1:36441-36781 GCF_007115085.1 Clostridium sp. HBUAS56017
CGGCTCAGTAGCTCAGTTGGTTAGAGTGCCAGCCTGTCACGCTGGAAGTCGAGGGTTCGAGTCCCTTCTGAGTCGCCATTTTACTTATATGCTGGCATGGCTCAACGGTAGAGCAGCTGACTTGTAATCAGCAGGTTGTAGGTTCGATTCCTATTGCCAGCTCCATCAAAATTTTATATGGCTCCTTGGTCAAGCGGTTAAGACACCACCCTTTCACGGTGGTAACAGGGGTTCGATTCCCCTAGGAGTCACCATTTTTTACTTTGGGCGCATAGCTCAGCTGGGAGAGCACCTGCCTTACAAGCAGGGGGTCACAGGTTCGAGCCCTGTTGTGCCCACC
>NZ_SULK01000026.1:36873-50138 GCF_007115085.1 Clostridium sp. HBUAS56017
TGGCTCAGTAGCTCAGTTGGTTAGAGTGCCAGCCTGTCACGCTGGAAGTCGAGGGTTCGAGTCCCTTCTGAGTCGCCAAAAAAAGCATCAATTAATTTTGGTGCTTTTTTTTATATAGAAACATTTAATTAGTTAAAGAAGTCTATCTCAATTATAGAGATAGACTTTTACTAATTTTTCTTCTTGTTTAAATTTAATGTGATTCTTATATCTTCAGAGTAAAACTTATATAATTTGAACTCTCCAATAAGTCTAGAAGAAATACGTTCACTATATAGTTTCGTAATATCAGGAAGAGAAAGGTTGGTTGATACCAACATTTTTTTGTTCTTTAATAACTTCTTATTAAGTAAATTAAAGAGTTCGGTGGTAGAAAAATCATTTCTTTGCTCAGCACCAAGATCATCAATTATTAATAAGTCACAATTTATCAAGAGATCTTCTAACCTTTTATCATTATTAAACCTAATGGTTCGTAAATCGCTTATTAACTCATCTGAGGTTTTGTAAATAACCAAAAAACCTGAATCTAATAATTCTTTTGCTATACAGTAAGACAAGTAAGTCTTTCCGCTACCTGGATTTCCAAAAAACAAAAGATTAGTATTTTCTTTACCGAAGTTTGGAATATAATTGTGTAAGATATATTCTAATATGTTTTCCATATTTCTTCTAGGAGAATACTTTTCTTCACCTATTCGATGAGAAGAAAATAGCGAAATATCAAATTTATCAAAGTTTTTGCTTCTAGTGGCATCTTGAAGTAATGAATTTTCATAGTATAGAGATATTAATTTTTGTTTGTAGCAATGACATTTATCCATGCCTATAAATCCTGTATCATTACATTTATTACATCTATAATGTAAAGTTAAGTACTCTGGATCATAACCCTTTGATACGAGCATTTCGTACTTTTTAGCTCGTAAATCAGTTATTTTATCTTTATAAGATTGTAAAGTTTCGTCACTATTTTTAGATTTTAAAATAGCAAGGGAGAGTTGCAAAGATAATTTTTTTATATTATTATCTGTTTCAATTATTTCAGGGTACAAGTTTTCAATTTCTTTTTTTCTATCTTGCAGTTTTTTTGATTCTTCATCCCTTATTTTGCTATAAATATCTAATAATTTTGATTGGTATCCATTAATCATCGTTATCCCATCCTAATAATTTCTTTTCTAAAGAATCATAATCATAAGACCTAGGTTCAAAGTTATTAAAGCCTACACCGGTAGTATTGTTGTTCTTTGCATATTTTGGCTTGTTATAATTAGACTTAAATTGCTTATCTTTTGTTGCTACGTCTTCAATTGTTCTTATGTTATCATTAAACCATTTTGTTAGTATTCCATCAATATATTTAAAGTCTGCTCTATTAAGACGTTGAAAACAAATATCACAAGCTTTTTGAATGACAGATAAATCAAATTTATAAATGGATATCCATTTATCTAAAAGATCTTCCTGCGGTTTCATAACTTCAGTATTTCTTAGACCTAGGTAATTTAATATTCTTTTGATTTTAATCCACTTATCCTCGGCTTGTTTTATATAAGTTTGAGCCTGATCCACTGATCTTATACCTAAATCATGCCAAGCCATTGCTACTTTCTCGATATATCTGTAATCACTTTTTCCTTTTGCAGCACAATATTCAATAAGTATTAATATAAGTTCAGAAGTAAAGGAAAAATCATTTTGCCATCCAAGGTATATTTCCATTTCTTTTGTTGAAAGGGGTCTGCTTAATATTTTTTCTATATCCCGAAGCATATCTGTTGTTTCTGAGTTATTAAGGGCATCCAATAGATGTACTTCTTTGTTTACAGGGGCATCATCCTCTAGATTTAGAAATTCTATATTAAAATTCTTCATTTTATCTATTGGAACTAATTTTATTACTCCTTGATCATTCCAATAATTTAGTGCATTCATAACATCCGATTCAAGTAAGTTTAATGAAGAAGCTAGTATAGAACCGTTAACTCCAGGTTCGTTTGAAGTATTATATTTCAACATAAGCAAATAAACTTTTACAAATTCACCTCTTGCCTTTGCCATATATTTTTCAATAAATACATTACTTACAGGAGTAAATTTTAAATCTGTATTTTTAAGCATAAAAGTACTCATATTCTAACTATCTCCTTTAGTGTATATTTTAAAATAGTATCTATTATGTGTAATTCCAATTATAACAAAGGAAGAATTGGATAACAACTTTAGATAATATGTATAAAAATTAAGAATGTGGGAAAATTACAGTATGTGTATCCAAAAGAAGGGAAGTTTTATGAATAAGAAGCTTATAAAGATATTAAAAGTAACTTTAACGAGTATTGGGATATCTTTAGTATTTACAAATTATTTGATAAATAAAGATGAAAATTTAATGGTTAGTAATTTATTGTGTGAAAATAATGACATAAATGTAGATTTGCAAAATGATACAAGTAAAGATGATAAGGAAATAGCATCCATTGGTAAACAAGGTAGTTTGCTAAACATGATTATTAAGAATAATAATTATGGAGTGATATCAAGTGAGGAAGAGGGGAAAAAAGTTCTTGAGAAAATTGGAAAAGCATATATAGATAAAAATAATATAGATAAAGGCAATATTTTGGATGTGAATGTAAAAACCAATGTAGAATATTCAAAGTGTTTTAAAGAAGTAACATCTGTAGATTCGGTAGATGCTATAGCAAAAAGAATAGTTGATGATAATGATAATAAGAATATTGTAGAAGTTGATTTAAAATGCAAAGAAATTAGAAAAGAAGAAATTAAACCATCTGTTAAAACAATTAACAGAGATGATATGTATATAGGGCAAGTGAAAAAGGAAGATGGAGCTGTTGGATATAGAGAAGTGGTATCTAAAGTAAGTTATACAAATGGGAGAAAGATTGGAGAAGAAGTATTAGAAGAAAAAACATTAGTTCCAAGTAAAGATAACATTATATATAAAGGATGTAAGAGTCCAATTCCGGATAAGGTTGCATTTTTGGAGCATCCAACCAGAGGGGGAACTATAACATCCGTATTTGGAGAGAGGTGGGGGAAAAAACATAATGGGATAGATATAGCACATAAATCAGGAGATCCAGTGTATTGTGCTTTTGATGGGATTGTTAAGGAATGCGGATACGTTTCTGGATATGGGAATAAGATATTAATAGAACATGAAGGTAATATACAAACAGTATATGCACATTTAAGTTCTTTCGAAACTAGAATTGGAGCACAAGTTAAAAAGGGAGATATAATAGGGAGAGTTGGAAGTACAGGAAATAGTACAGGACCCCATTTACACTTTGAAGTAAGAGCAAATGGAGTTCCTATAGATCCACAGTGCTATATTAGAGTTTAAATAAATAACTTAGATATATTAATCAATCCTTCACCTTGGCTGGAAATAGAAAAGTCTTGCCTATCGCATGAAAGTTTTAATATTGAGCAAAAATCTTTAAAAGATAGAGATGGATTTTTTTCACATAATAGAGCCCCAATACCGCTTAAAAATGCAACTGCTAAGGAGGTTCCTTTAAAAGTTTTATATGAAGCTTCAAGTTTTGGAGGATAAAGCTTGAAGCCATCTTTTTCAGAAATATAAGATGTATCAGAATTTAGGGAAGTTATATTTACTGCTGCAGCACATAAATCAGGTTTTAGTGTTTTGCCATATGGTCCAGAAGATGAATAGGTATAAGGTTTAACTGTCTTAGTTGAATCTATTCCACCAACTGTTATGCATGAAGATAAAGTAGCTATTCCCATTATTTCATTTGTAGAATTTAATGTGCTTCCACTTGGGACTATAGGGATAATACCTAATTTAGTGGCTTTTAAAAACGAAGAATTAAAAGCTTGTATGATAAATGTGTTATGGGTTAGCATCTCAAATGGAAGACAAAGAATTCGAATATTGAATTCACTGGAATGCTTAATTAATTCTTCTATAGAGAAAAGTACATCTGATGCATATCCCTTTCCTAAGGCGTCAAAAGCCTTATAACAGTGCAAGCTTGCATGAGGGGCAATACCTTTATATAAGTTATTAGATGAAGCTCCACTGCTCGCAATTAATCCACATATACAAGTTCCGTGACCATTATCATCATAAGGGTATGATAAGTTGTTTATTAAATCCTTAAATGAAGCAATTTTATTTGACGGTGACAATAGATCAGGGTGAGGATAAACACCGCTGTCAACAATACCAATACTAACACCTTTTCCGGATAAACTATGTTGTTCACATAGATGAATGTTATTGGCTGTGGATATACTCATACCACATAAAAACACATATTCATCAAAGCCTATATATTGAACTTCAGGGTATTCTAATAGGTTGGTTA
This sequence comes from Clostridium sp. HBUAS56017, assembly GCF_007115085.1. Classification (NCBI taxonomy): domain Bacteria; kingdom Bacillati; phylum Bacillota; class Clostridia; order Eubacteriales; family Clostridiaceae; genus Clostridium; species Clostridium sp. HBUAS56017. Next base: position 41,241 of record NZ_SULK01000026.1, read on the forward strand.
TTAATCGGCCGTCTATTTTGGCACAAATGAGATCTGAGGATTCTAATACATATAGTAATTTACCCTTGGATGAAGAGATTTTCTTTACGATGCTATCTTTTATGTTTTTATATTTAATTAAAACTCTATAGAATTTATAATAATTATTTGAAATTAGATGTTTTAAATCTTTATCTAATTTATTTTTATAAAGAAACATAGCATTGCTCCTAATGATTAATCCTTTATATATTATATGAATATAAGTAAGAATGTTAATAGAAAAGTTAATATGATAAATACTTTAAATAAAAAAACTATAGATAATATCTATAGTTTATAAGTTTGACCTATATTAATTATTTTCAATGAATTATCATTAAAATTAACCAGTGTATTATGAGTTTCATTAAAATCTTCAAGCGAGATTTTAAATGTTTTATAATGTATTGGAATCATTGCACTGGATTTCATCATTTTGAACATCTTATAACTTTGTTCAGGAGTACAATGCATATATGAAAATCTGTCAGGTTTATAGCAACCTACAGGCATTAATGCTACATCACATTCTATGTCTTTAAAACTTTCTGTGTAAGCTGTGTCTCCAGCAAAAAAAATCTTTTTATTATTTCGTTCAATTAAATAAGAGTTACTCTCATTATCTATACCTATATAAAATCTTCTTCCATCGTGTTCTGCTTTTAAAGACTTAATTTTAATATTATTATCCTCATAAGTTTCATTATGCCTAAGCATAATAACTTTTTTAAAACCAAGCAAATGCATAAGTTTTTTATAGCCTTTAGGAACAATAATGGTAGCATTTTTGTCTAATCTCATTAATGTTGGAAAATCAGTATGATCCATATGTCCGTGAGAAAGAAGAATATAATCAAACTTCATATCTTCAAGTTTAAATGGTTTCTCAACAACTCGTTTAAAAAAACCTAGTTTATTAGATGAAACAGGATCTGTAAGAATCAGTATATCTGATAAGTTAATTATAGTAGTAGCATGCCCATACCAGTTAATAGAGTCTGTGGAAATTGGTTCAGAAAGCACTTCTTCTCTAGAATTAAAATATTCTCGAATATTATTAAAGGTTAAATGGGATAAAAAAACTATATTTTTAAAAAAATTCATCTTGGTTTATTACTCCTTATCTTAATGTTTCCATTTAAATACTATAATACCTATAAGCATAATTGCAACACCTATTATTTCTTTTAATGAAAAATTAAGCTTTTCACTTCCAAATAAGCCAAAACAGTCAATTAAAGCTGCGGCAATTAATTGTGCTACTAGAATGATTCCTATTCCATATGTAGTACCGAGACCACCTATGCTTTTCATTACAGTAAATATAATAATAACACCTAAGACTCCACCTAAAAGGTAGAGTTTATTTACTTCTTTGACATGTCTATAGTCACCTTTACCAAAGAAAAAGGAAATTAATAAAGTTAATATTAGACCACTAGCTTGAACTATTACATTAGTTTCCCATGTTCCTATTTTTTCTCCTAGCCTTGTATTAAATACACCTTGGAGACTCATTGAGACACCTGAAATAATTGCAAAGATTATTGAAAACATAAAACTATCACCTCATGTATAGTATCCCAATAATTAATATTTATATAAATAAAAAGGCTCTCTAAAAGTTAGAGAGCCTCTTTTACTTATAACTATTATTAAATTCATCTATAATCATTTTTTCAGTAAAACCTAAACTAATACCTAAACTTAAGAAGTCTTCTGTTAATGTTACAAAGTGATCCTTAGATGGAGAAATCATTAAATCATTTATGTCTATGTACAAGTTTAAGAATTGATCACTTAAGCAATAATCACTAAGTTCTATATCTATTTCATCCATATCCCCATATTTGTTGTATAAACCTAACGATATAAGGTGCTTAAAGCAGGTAATATATTTATGGAAAATCATATTGTCATCTAAAACTTTTTCATTACCAATCCAATATCTATAGCATTGAGTTTCATTGGCTAAATCGCTCATAGCTATGTGAAGTTCAAGATGTTTTCTTGCTGTAATTTTGTATTCACTTAAAGTATTATCAACAACTAAATCATTACACTTGTTTTCTTGAATTTTAAATAAATTTGCAATATGCATATTCTTTCCTCCCTAATTAAGGCAATCATCTTAATATATTTTACAAAATCTTTATAATAAATAAAAGGGGAGTAAACGAATACAAAAAAATAAATAATTAAATTTTTAAATAAATAAAGAGTTTTAATTAGTTTTTACTAATCAAAACTCCATGATTTAAAAGGTTTTTAAAGGATAAGATTTAATGCAAGTTTCTTTCTTATTATTAGAAATTTTCCAAATTTCAAACTTGCTTACTTTAAGGGTTAAGTTTTTACCATCCTTTTTTACTAAGTCACATGCAATATCGTTATTCTTTTTATTTTCTTTGTTAATATAATTTATATTAGCTATAGAAATGGACAAATCATTTTCAAGATTCTTAGAATGTATTCCATGAAGCTCTAAAGTATCTCTTAGAGAACGGTTAATTTTCTTTATGTAACCCTCATTAAGGATTTTCAAATTTATAGTTTTCATAGTGTCACTTATAGAAACATCATCGCACAGTTCAATTTTAAACTTTTTGTATGGTCTAATGATTTTATCTATAACAGTATACAATTTTTCCATGTTAGGATTGTCTAATATGTTTAAGGCAATATAAGGCATAGGAGAATGTCTATTACCTCTAAATTTTTTAGATAAATTTCTTTGAATTGGAGTTATAGTTTCATAAGAATCTTCATCGAAAAGTGCAACAACATAATATTTCATATAGTAAACCTCTCATTATTTTAATATTAGTTAAAAAGTATACAAACTTTGTTATAAATTATAACATATTACCATATATAAAAAAATAGAATTATAATTAAAAAGGCCTAAAATTCATAGTGATAATAATAAAATACTAATAAATTTATTACATAACAATAAAAGTTTAGTATAGGATAAATTGGTTTAAAAAATGTATTTAAAATAAAATAGTTTGTGATATAATGTATAAGATAGACTTAAGATAAAATAGGATGAAAATGTCCGTAAAAAAGAAAAATTGGATATAAATATGAATTTTGGGAATTTTAAATATATATAATCTGTGAATAAGGGTGAATTTGGATGGAAAGATTAGTCATTAATGGAGGCAAAGTACTTAAAGGTTCAGTAGAAATAAACGGAGCAAAAAATGCAGCAGTAGCTATATTACCTGCAACTGTAGTTGCAAGTAAAGGAAAATGTTTGATTGACAATATACCAGATATAGAAGATGTTCATTGTTTAGAGAGAATCCTAAAGAGTTTGGGATGTACAGTAAATAAGATAGATAATAATACTTTAGAAGTTGATAGCAGTGATGTAAGTAATTTTAATGCATGTACAGATGACGTTAGAAGAATGAGAGCTTCTTATTATTTTATAGGAGCTTTATTGACTAGATTTAAGAGAGCTAAGGTTGAACTTCCAGGAGGGTGTCCAATAGGGGTAAGACCAATAGATCAACATATAAAAGGTTTTGAAGCGCTAGGGGCAGATGTCGTAATAGAACATGGTGCGGTAATATTAAAGGCAGATAAACTAGTAGGAACAAATATATTCTTTGATGTTGTTTCAGTAGGAGCAACAATCAATGTTATGATAGCAGCAACATTAGCAGAAGGAGTTACTACATTAGAAAATGTGGCTAAAGAACCTCATGTAGTTGATGTGGCAAACTTCTTAAACTCAATGGGTGCAGATATAAAGGGTGCAGGAACAGATGTAATTAGAATAACAGGTGTTAAAGAGTTAAGTGGATGTGCATATAGCGTAATACCTGACCAAATTGAGGCAGGAACATTCATGATTGCAGCAGCTGCTACTAAGGGAGATGTTACAATAGAAAATGTTATTCCTAAGCACTTAGAATCTATTACAGCTAAATTGAAAGAGATGGGTGCAATAGTAGAAGAAGGCGACGATAGTGTAAGAGTTACTGTAGATAAGGAATTAACAGGAGTAAACATAAAAACAACTCCATACCCAGGATTCCCTACAGATGTACAACAACCAATGTCTGCTTTATTAAGCACAGTTGTAGGAAGAAGTTTGATAACAGAATCAATTTGGGAAAATAGACATAAGCACATTGATGAGTTAAAGAAGATGGGAGCCAATATTAAAGTTGAAGGAAGAGTAGCTATAATAGATGGCGTTAAGAAGCTTACAGGAGCAGTGGTTAAAGCTACTGACCTTAGAGCTGGAGCTGCAATGGTTATAGCAGGACTTATTGCAGAAGGTGAAACAGAAATTACTAGTATAGAACATATTGATAGAGGATATCCTCATATAGAAGCAAAACTAAAAAAATTAGGTGCAGATATAAATAGGATAAAAGTTCAAGAATAATACGGGGGAAATAAAATGATATTTTGCTCATTATATAGTGGTAGTAGTGGAAATAGTATTTTTGTATCTGAGAAAGATTCAAAAATACTAATAGATGCTGGTATGCCTGGGAAAAAAATAGATGAGGCACTAAAAGCCATTGGACAAAATCCAGAAGAATTAGATGGAATTTTTATCACACATGAGCATAGTGATCATATTAAAGGAGTAGGAATACTTTCGAGAAAGTATAACATACCTATATATGCAAATGATAAGACTTGGTCAGCTATGGAAGGTTCCATAGGAAAAGTTAAGGAACATAATATAAAGATAATGGATAGAAGGAGTACTGTGAATATAGGTGCCCTTTCAGTTAAGTCTTTTATAATACCTCATGATGCTATAGCTCCTGTAGGATATACTATAGATAGCAATGACAAGAGAGTAAGTATTGCTACAGATTTTGGTGTGTTTACAGAAGAAATATTTAGTAATATAAAAGATTCACACTCTATACTTTTAGAATGTAACCATGATGTAAGTATGTTGAAGTTTGGTCCATATCCATATAACTTAAAGAGAAGAATTTTAAGTGAAGTGGGACATTTATCTAATGATGATTGCGGAAGAGCTTTAGTAGATTTGGTCAATCATGGATTGGGAAAAAATGTTATATTGGGACATTTAAGCAAAACAAATAATCATCCTGATTTAGCATTACAAACAGTTCTAAATGTCATTGAAGAGAATGGAATTAGGCAAGGTGAAGATATAAGAATCTCTATGGCTAGCAGAGAAAAGCCTAGTGGATATGTGGAAATATAAGATTAATATACAGTAATGGATAAAATTAGTTGAAAATAAAGGTTTATCTTAGTATAATTTGTATAAAGAGTATATTTTAGAAAGAGGAGAGAAATATGAGTTTATATAAGAGTTGGACTGATATGGTTGTTGATTACGTTAAGGCTAAAGGAGAAAATGCTTTTTGGCAAGAATATAGTGAAATTGAAACAAACATATATAGAGATTTATTAGCAAAACATAAAACTGCATTAACAACTACAATTGCTGATTTAAGCAAAAAGTACAATACAACTGATGAATTTATTATGGGTTTTGTTGATGGAATTAATGATAGCTTAAAAAATCCTTATGATTTAGAAAAGGTTGAAAACAATACTGATTTAACATTTGATTTAGACCTTGAAAAGCTATATTTTAATATGCTTGATGCAAAAGCTGAATATTTGTATAAATTACCACAATGGGATGGTATTTTTTCAGAAGAAAAGAGAAAAGAAATTCAAAAAAATTATAAGGAATCAAAGATAGTAAGAAATGATTCTAAAGTAGGAAGAAATGATCCATGTCCATGTGGAAGTGGAAAGAAATATAAGAAGTGTTGTGGAAAAAATTCGTAATTGTTAAAGAGCCTAATTAATAGGCTCTTTTTTTAGATATATCTAGCTGTATGACAATAATGTTTTCTACTGTAATTGATTGAGCTTTCTAGGATTATTTAACTTATCATTTGTTGGAAATATTAAACTCTGATTAATTTTAGTGTCAAATTAGTAAACAATTAATACATATATAGTATAGCGAATGAAGCAGAGGTGAATATTATATATGTTTGGGATGTTTCCTTTTATGTTTAATAATAAATCCAATAATAACTGGAATGATATTAGTATATTAAGAAACTTATTAAATGATAATTTTTTGAATTCAATGGTTAATCAAATAATATCTGCTAAAATGGGAGGCAATCTTGTAAATAGAATAGGAAATGAGAGTTCTTATGATATTGAGTTAAAGGATTTTGGTGAGTATTACTTAATTAAGGGCTATTTACCTGGGGTAACAGCTAAAGATGTAAGTATAGATTTTGAAAAGAATAAGGCTATATTAACAATTCGAAGAAGAAGAACTTATTCAAATGGAGTAAATTTCAGTATGACAATAATAGGATCTGCACAGGATTTGGTGAAAAACTTTTATATAGATGAGATTGATCCTAGTAAGTTAAAGGCGTCTTTTAATGATAATTTATTAATGATAACTTTACCAAAGGTAAATAGACCTAAAAATAATTATGAATATGATGATGGTGATGAACCAATTATCATTGATGTTGACAGTTATAAAGTCGAATAAGGTTAAATTCAATCCTCCTTTATGTTAATATATTTATATAAGCATGGGAGGAATTTTTTATGAACATAACAGTTATTGCAGTTGGGAAGCTGAAGGAAAAATATCTAAAACAAGCTATAGATGAATACTCAAAAAGATTAAGTAGATATTGCAAGCTTGATATCATAGAGTTACCTGATGAAAAAACTCCAGATAATGCATCAGAGAAGGAAGAATTAATAATAAAAGAAAAGGAAGGTAGATTGATTTTATCTAAAATAAAAGACAATTCATATGTTATAGCAATGGATTTGAAAGGGAAACAGATAACTTCAGAGGAGTTTTCTAAGTTTATTGATAATTGTGGAGTTATGGGGAATTCTAATTTGGTATTTGTTATTGGGGGAAGTTTAGGATTATCAGAAGAAGTTATAGGAAGGTCAAATTATAAATTGTGCTTTTCTAAGATGACTTTCCCTCATCAATTGTTTAGGGTGATGCTATTAGAGCAAGTTTATAGGGGATTTAGAATTAGTAATGGGGAACCGTACCATAAATAATGCTTTAAATTTAATTAGTAGAACTTAGGGAGTGTTAAATTAAGTACATATAGATCTAGAAAAAGTTAAAATATATTAAAAAGAATGGAACATTATTATTACTTGATTGTGGAGAAACGGTATTTAAGAAAATTTTAGAGAAAAACGTAATGGATGGAGCTAAGCAAGTTCATATATTAATAACTCATATACATTCAGATCATATAGGTTCATTAGGTGGATTTATAGGGTTTTGTTATTGGAAATATAAAATAACATCAAAAGTATATTTTAACGAAAAAGAAAAAATTAAATTATTTTTAGAGTTATTAGGATTAAAAGAAAACGAGAGTTTCAAAGTATTAGACTCTAATAATAAGAAAGTTGAAACATTAAGTTTAAATATAAATTGAATACTAACTAAACATGTTAGAACACTTAACACTTATTCGTATATGTTAAAGTTTGATATAGGAAACAGTATCTTTTATAGTGGAGATATTTATGAAACTAATATTGATATAGTTAACTTTTTAAAAAACGAAAATTTAGTATATCATGATACATGTATGGATGATTTAGAAGACAATGTTCATACATCATTAAGAAAGTTATGTGAATTAGTACCTAGAGAATATAGAAATCAAGTTTATTGTATTCATATTGATGGAGATAATTTTATAGAAGAAGCCAGTAAACAAGGTTTTAATATGGTTAATGTTAAATGAAAAAACAAATAGTTTTATTTTTTACAAGAAACTGATATAGTAATTATAGGGTAATTTTGGTTATATTGGATTAAAAATGTTAAGTGGATTTTCTAGAAAGAAGTGCTAATTTTAAAAGAATAGAGCACTTTTTTCTTAGCTCTTAACTTTTTATATCAAGATTAAAAAGTTTAGCATTAAGTTTTAAATGATTCATAAAAAGGTTATGTAGAATAAATATAAGTAATATTTTTATAACTAAAATAGGAGGCTAATATGGTTAAAATTGATTTGAAAATTGATCAGGGTATTCCTCAATATAGTTGTAATTCTTGTGGCAATTGCCAAAGTGTTTTTGGAGTAAGTTTATGTAATATTAAAAATAGAGGATGCTGTTGGTATTTTCCTAAATTCACGTTGTATGATATTCATAAGATGGTAAAAGATGAAGAAGGATTAAAAACATTAAACAGTATTCGAAACCTTCCCGATGTAGAAATTTATAACTATTATATTCATGCAAAGGGTTATTTTGATGAAAAGAGCTATATAAAGTATATTGAAAGCGAACAAGAAGATACTAATGTTCAAGATAAAACTATTTTTTTTAGAGCATGTCCGTTTGTAAAGTCAGCAAAAGGGTGTACTTTACCTAAAAGATACAGAAGCTATGTATGTAACTTCTTTATTTGTAATGAAATTATAAGCAAGATAGAAAAGAATGATGAATTTAAAAATTATATAAAAGAACGTGATAGTTACGTAAGATGGCTTGAGTGGGAGAATTATTCACTGGAAATGGTATTAAGTGAGAAAAGAATAAATCTAGTAAATAACTTTGACAAAGTAATAAATATTCTTAAAGGTATAGAACTTAGGGAATGTAAACTTAGAAATTTAGATTCAATAGTTGTTAATGAATAATTAAAAAATGAGTAAATCATACTGTTTTTTTGATCTTATTATAATTTGCTATAACATTTAAATAGCAAATTATAAAAGAAAGAGAAATACAATAAAAGGGGCTGTATCAAAATAAATTTTGATAATAGCCGAAAATGCTAAAAGAGGATTCAGAATTTGAATCCTCTTTTTTGCGCAT
>NZ_SULK01000027.1:0-14324 GCF_007115085.1 Clostridium sp. HBUAS56017
ATGCTTGAGCCGTATGAGCGGGAAACTCTCACGTACGGTTCTTAGATGAGGGAAAGGGAGCAATCCCTTTTTCTTAATCGATTATTGCTCAAGTGATTACCATAATTTAATAAAAAAGTATGGTTTTGTTTGAAGTGTGTCACGAAAAGGTAACTGCTGGGATAATGCTCCTATGGAATCATTTTGGGGTAAAATGAAATGTGAATGGCTTTATGAGAAACAATTTAAAACACGTGACGAAGCTGGTGCTGTGGTATTTGAGTATGTTGAGATATTTTATAACAGAGAAAGAATACATGCTTCAAATGGTTATATAACACCAGAACAATATTATAATAATTCAAAGGAAGCATCAAAAGCAGCATAGATTTTTTAATATTATGATATTATGCGCATAAGTTAGATATTACGAGTTTGTGCTGTCTATTTTATAGGGGAAAGGTCATTTATATAAACTTGTGTATATTAATTGTTTATTCTGCCATTTATAGACACTTGATTTTCAGTTATGGCTGCAGCTAAGTGTTCTATAAAAGAAGGTTTTTTTGCATATGATTTTTATATCTGTATCTTCAATTAAAGGATCCTCAATTATTGTTACTCTCATAAATTTACTCCTTTCAAGGAAAGGATAGCATATACACTTAGATGAAGCAATTAGTACATAACTATGTGGCATAATGGATTAGAAAGTTGTATTTTTATAGATTAATGATGTATATAAAATAGATCCTACCTAGCTAGACATGATATTAAATAAGGTGATATGATGTTATGGTGAGTATTAAAATGTAATTAGTTATAAATATTTGAAAAAATAATATTTAGCGTTATATTTTAAATCTAGAATTGAACTTATTTTATGGTCTAGGACTATTAAAGTGAATAAAAGGAGTAAAAATAATGAAAGATAGCTACAGTTTTAAATTTAAGCTATTTTATCTAATATATTATGGAGCAATAGGGTCATTTATGCCATATATAAATGTATATTTAGAGAAAAGTGCTAAGTTAAGTGGTTCTCAAATTGGAGTGATTACAGCATTAAGTTTAATATTTGGATTTTGTGTTACTCCTATATGGGGGATAATTGGAGATAAGACTAAAGGTTATAATGCTTTGTTGAAAAATTCTCTTGGTGGCGCATTAGTAATGGTTGTTTTATATTACAATGCATCAACCTATTTAGGAATAATTTTATGTGCAATAGGATTAGAGATGTTACGTTTAGGTACCACACCTATGTCAGATACTTTAGCTACTAGCTATTGTCATAAGATTGGTGGTAATTATGGTTCTATTAGGGCAATGGGATCTTTAGGATATATGTTATCTAGTATGGTTGTTGGTTTTTTGGCAGATAAGATTGGGTTAGATGGGCCACTATTTATTAGCTACGCTTGGCTATTAATTATCGCGTTGCCAATTACCTTTAGTTTCCCTAAGAATTCAAGAGAAGACAAAGATAAAGAGGATAAAGTAAAACAAGGAAACCTCAAAGAATTAATAACTAATAAAAATTACAGATTTATTTTAGGGATTACTATATTAACAACAGTGATTGTTGATTCTTCAACTAATTATGCGGGAAATCATTTAGTATCTACCTTAGGAGGTTCTGAATCTTTAATCAGCTGGATGACTTTTATCACAGTGTTGCCTGAAGTAGTATTCCTAATGATAGCTATTAAGATAATTAAAAAAATAGGATTTAAAAAATATTATGTTTTAGTTGTATTTTCAATGATATTAAGATTTGGAATCTACTCAGTAACTAGCAATTCCTATGCATTCTTAGCAGCAAGTATTTTTCATTGTTTAGGAGTTTCAATTTCTACAGTTGGTAGTCTAACTTATATTAGAAATTCTGTTAATACAGCAATGTTGGGTACTGCAATTACTTTATTTAATGCATCTACATCCATAGGTAAAGCTTTCTTCGGATATATTTTTGGCGTTGTATATGAATATGGTAATAGCTATATGATATTCATGATATGTGCTACTGCATTTATAGTGGCGCTTTTAATTTTACTTAGAACTAAGCGATTTGATAATATCTATGTCAGTAAACATAAGGTAGGTTAATATATAATTTAAGAATAGCATTTTTAAATAGTTATGCTATAATATTTATATTGTAAAAATTACCCAAATGGATAGGAGAAAATTATGATTGTAAAATTTGAAAATGAGTTTTTAGAAGTTTTATCATCAAGTCATGGGGGAGAGCTTATAAGTATAAAGGGAAAGAAGGACAATGTAGAGTATTTATGGACAGCTGATTCAAAATACTGGGGTAGGCATGCACCTATATTATTTCCTATAGTAGGAAGAGTTAAAGATAATAAATATAGGGTTGAAGAAAAGGAATTTGAGCTTGGGCAACATGGATTTGCAAGAGACTATGAATTTGATCTATTAGAGAATAAAGATAATACTATTGTGTACAGATTAGTAAGTAGTGAGGAAAGTTTAAAAAAGTATCCCTATAAATTTCAATTAGATATTGAATATAAGTTATATAAAAATATGTTAAAAGTAACGTGTAAGGTTAAAAATATAGATAATGAAAAAATTTACTTTACTATAGGGGCACATCCAGGGTTTAATTGTCCTTTAATTAAAGGAGAAGATTTTGAAGACTACTATTTAGAGTTTAATAAGAATGAAAATGCCAGAAGAGAATTACTTGATAAAGAGTCTCTTCTATTTACAGGAGAAAGTGAACTTGTTTTAGATAATACAAACATTTTAAAATTATCTAAAAACTTATTTATCCAAGATGCATTAATATTCGAGAATTTAAATTCCAATGAGGTAACTTTAAAAAGTGCTAGGAATGGTAAGAGTATTTCTGTGAACTTTGAAGGGTTTCCTTACCTTGGAATATGGTCAAAGCCAAATGAAGCTCCTCTTATATGCATTGAACCTTGGGTTGGACATGCTGATCCTGTTGATTTTAATGGAGATTATAGAGAGAAACCAGGAGTAATTTCTTTAGATGTCGGAAAAGAATTCACTTGTGATTATTGTATATTTATAAATCAAGATTGATATTAGAAAATATTTTATCATTAGAAACCCCAAATAAGTGTCGGGGCTTCTTAATATTTCATGAAGTACTAGCAATAGGGAATTAAGTACTTATTTAGATAATAATTTTTTTATGCCGCGGGTTGAGATAAGACATTCTTCATCATTTATCATATACACAATGCGATTTTTCTTATCTATTTCTTTAATTTTATTTTTATTAATTATAAATGAATTGTGGCATCTACAAAAATTATCAGAGAGCATATTTTCTACTTCTTTCATTTTTCCATAAAACTCAATCAATCTACTGGTAGAATGTAATGTGATTTTATGAATAGTTGAGGAAGTTTCGAAAAAAATTATGTCATTAAAATCAACGTTAATTATTTTATCATTAACTCTTATGGAGAATACCTCCTGAATGGTCGGAGATTTACATGTGTATCTACTATTGGAATTAATTATGCAGTCCCTTATCCTTTGGGCAACATTGTTATAATTATCTTTTATTATATAATCCATGGCTTCAACTTTATAAAGAAAGGTTAAATAGCTCATTTCTGCATGAGTAGTTATAAAAACTATGAATCCTCTAGGATCAAATTCTCTTATTTTTTCAGCTAGTTGGATTCCGTTAATTTTAGAATGCAAGTTAACATCTAAAAAGTATAGTCCGGAAACACTAATAGATTTTAAATAATCTATTATTTTAAAAGGATCATTAGTACTTAGTTCTATATCCATATCATAGTTTTCTATAATTAAAATGTTCTTTATAATTTTTTCGAGCCTTTCTTTTTCGATTTTATCATCTTCACATATAAAAATTTTTAGCATTTTTATCCCACCCAGTCCTATAATTTAACAAAACATCATATATTTTAGTATACTACAATATTTTAACACAATGTATGTATATAATTTGAAGATTTTATTAAAAAATGCGCAGATATTACATTTTTGTGTTAAATAATTACGTTTTTTATATAAAGTGTATACGTTTTTACTGTTTTTATTTAAAGATGAAAAGACGAGCTATACTAAAAATATAAAATAAATATTTTAAAAAGGTGGTTTTATAATATGAACAATAATTCTAAATCAACATTAACAGGAAAGATAGCTGAAACTTTTATGAAGATAGGAGATGTACATGCAAAGGAATATTCAATAATTTTAAATTATTATGAACCTGAGGTATCTCTTAGTTTATTAGAAAATACAAATTCAGATGAAAAATAAGGAAGTCATTAGATGAAAGAATTATTACGAAATTTTAATCCTTGTAATTTTATATGTATGAGAATGTTTAATTATTTTAAGAAAAAGTTAAATTTAGATCCGCTACAATTAGAAAAGCTATATTTAGGGATTATGGTTATAATGTTTAATGTACTTGAATTTGTAGTAGTATTTGTTGTAGCATTTTATATTGGAGTCATAAAAGAAGCTTTATTATTTTTTATTATGTTTGCATCAATAAGATGTACAGCAGCAGGTGTGCATTGTAAAAACAACTTAGCATGCATGGCTATTACTTTAACATCTTATATTGGAGCTTCATATATTTCTGTGAAGTATCCTATAAATTGTTCTTTAGCTTGCATTATATGTGTTATTTGTGCAGTGCTTTTATGCAAGTATTCTCCAGCTGATACAGAAAAACGTCCTATTTTAGGTGCAAAACATAGAAAAAAGCTTAAAATTCAAACAACAATAATGTCATCTATTTTAATACTAATAAATTTGTTATTACTAAACAAGAATATATTTAATTTAACAATGTTTGCATTAATTCTTGAAACTTTAAGCGTTTTACCTTGGAGTTATAAGTTATTTAAGGCAAGTTATAATAATTACAAAAAATATGAAGTTGTTTAGAGATGGATTGATTAAAAGGATAGTGCGATTATAGAAAAGTTTCCATAATATATATTTTTTTATTTATTGTAAATTAAGTTTGATTTATACTGATATAGAGAAGTATGTAAGGAGGAAATGTAATGTATAGTATTAATATATTAACTTCAATTATAATTTCTGTAATTGCGCTATTAATAGCATTTGTAAATATTAATCCTTATAAGCTTAAGGTTAAGGAATATATTGTTATGATGCTTTTGATTGTAGTAACTTATATGACGATATTTTTATTTAATTCTAAATTTGCTTCAGTATCTTCATATATTATTCCAATGTTTTTTGTTTACAAAAAATGTCATAAAGTAAAAGAAAGTTTAGTTTTGGGAATAGTTATAACATTGACCATAGTAGTAGTAGATAGTTTTATTGGAACTCTTACTATAAAGTTGATGTCAGATAAATTTCTAGAAACTGGAGTAGGATATTATATAGCTTGTACTATCATAGCATTAGTATTATTTCCTATTAGCAAATTTGTAGGAAAATTGTTTGTAAAGTATAAGAGATTTATAGTTAACAGTTATAATTCTAAACATTTTGCTTTAGTATATATAATATTATTAGCAACTTTTATATTATTTTATGTAAATATAAATTGGAACAAATCTTCTAATCCTGTTTATTTGACAGAAGTAAATGGCGCTGTGTTTACAGTATATGGGTTTATAATGGTTTGTATCTGTATTTCAATATTTTTAATAATGAGAAAAGAAGAGAAATTTAGATATAAACAAATGGAAATGGACAAGCTTCGAGAATATACTGAAAACTTGGAGCAATTGTATATGGATATGCGTAAATTTAGGCATGACTATATAAATATGATTTCAACTATGGGGGGATTTATTGAAGATAGAGATATCGATGCTCTAGAAGGCTATTTCAATGAGCATATATATCCGTTAAATAGAAAAATAAATAGGAATAATTATAAGTTAGGTTTGTTGAAAAATATAGAAATATCTGAAATTAAAAGTCTTATATCAGCAAAAGTTATTCGTGCTCAAGAATTAGGATTAGATATTATAATCGATGTAATTGAGCCAATAACTAAGATTAATATGGATATTATAGAATTAAGCAGATGTTTAGGAATAATATTTGATAATGCTATTGAAGCAGCATTAGAAAGTGAAGAAAAAACAGTTAATATAGGATTGATAAAGAAAAAAGAATCTGTAATTATTGTTGTTATAAACACTTTCAAAGGAGAAATGCCTCCACTCAGTAAGTTATTTAAAGATGGTTTTTCAACTAAAGGTCAGAATAGAGGGTTAGGTTTGGGGAACTTAAAAGATATCGTGAGCCAATATAAAAATATAACTTTAGATACATATATAAAAGAAGATAAATTTTTTCAAGAGATTGATATAAGTAATAATTAGTGATTATAATGAAAAGTAAGAAGGAGCTGTATTAGAATGAAGTTTTTGAAACTGAGTCTAGTGCAGCCCTTTTTGCTTATTGTTTTTATATAAGTTCTGTGAGGTGATCCCAATATCTCTTAGGCATATGTTGATTACGCAATCTATGATTTTTACGTTCTTTTATGTTAACTGCTTTATAAAAAGTCTTCCAAAGTGCTTCAAATTCATCATCGTTATTGGAGGAAACAAGAATTTTAGAATTTTCCTTTTTCAATTCAGTTATAACAGCGGAGTCTTTATTATATACTATTGCAAGTTCCCTTTTTAAATCATGAATTATAAAGTTTTGATCAGAAAATCTTCTAGTGAAATGACTAAGTATTAGAGGTAAAATATTGTGATCAGGTTCAATAGAAGCGTAAAAGCTTAATGGACCTACCTCTTTAAACCTAACGAATCCAGTAAATCTATGAGCTTCATGAGTAACCTTTCTTACATATTTATCAACTGAAATTATAATATCATTATTCTTAGCCAAGTTAATATTTACTCCAATACTATAGCAAAGCCTTAGGTATTTTAAAGAGAGAGAATCTGATTCTGAAATATCACTAAGATATAGGTAATAAATATTTCTTAATACATCGTCACTAAGTTTTTCTATAATACTTTTGTAAACTCTCTCAAATTTATCATATTCAGTTTTAATATTTATGATTTCATTAAGAAATGAGGGGATATAGTCTTTGGATTTAGTTATTATGCTATCTTCTTTAAAGCTATAGGCATAGAAAATGGCAGTAAATAAACCTTCAAAAGTATTATCATATACATATTCTTTCAAAATAAGCCTCCTATAATTCACCTGTAATTGAAGTGGATTTATCAGTTAATAAAAGTAATTTGTTATTTTTAGAATTCATGGGAAGAATTAAATTATTCATATTGTTATTAAAAAAGGTTAATTGCTCTGCATCGTCATCTATTAAATTTAAATCAAATTTAGGAGTAAGAGCCTTTTTTATTTTCATATGGTCAAAGGATACTGAACCATAATATTTACCCTTGCAGGTAATGAAATATTGAGCTCTCTTTATAACTATTCCAAGTTTTTTTAAATCAAAAAAGTCTAGTGAATTAATTTTACGTGCACTTACTATTTTTTGGGCACCACGTATTCCAATGCCAGGAATTCTTATAAGCGTGTTATAAGGGGCTTTATTTATTTCTACAGGAAATAGGTCAATATTGTTTAAAGCATAAGTTGTCTTAGGATCAAAGTTAATATCGAAATTTGGATTCTTGTCATTTAGTAATTCCTTTGCCTTAAATCCATAAACCCTGAGTAACCAGTCACCTTGATAGAGTCTATGCTCTCTAAGGGTTGGCGGATTTTTTAAAGCAGGAAGATTTTCACCATTATTAACAGGAATATAGGCTGAATAGTAAACTCTTCTTAGATCAAATTTGTTATATAAGTTTTCTGTTAAGTTTAAGATATTTAAATCGCTGTCTTTTGTAGCACCAACAATAAGTTGAGTGCTTTGACCTCCAGGAACAAAAATAGGTGAATTTTTATATTTTGCACGTTCATATTTGCTTACAATAATATTATTTTTGATATCTCCCATAGGCTTAAAAATATCATCCTTATTCTTTTCAGGGGCTAATAATTTAAGAGAACTTGATGAAGGTAACTCTATATTTACACTCATTCTATCAACTAATGAGCCAGCTTTTTTTATAAGATTTTCATCAGCTCCGGGAATTGCCTTTAAGTGAATATAGCCTCTAAAATTATGTTCATTTCTTAATTTGTAAACAACTGTTGTAAGGAGTTCCATAGTAAAGTTAGGACTTTTGATAATTGAAGAACTTAAGAATAAACCTTCTATATAATTACGTCTATAAAAATTCATAGTTATATTTACAATTTCTTCAGCAGTGAAAGAAGCCCTTTCAATATCGTTAGATCTTCTATTAATACAGTATGAACAATCATATATACAATAATTTGTTAAAAGTATTTTAAGTAGAGATATACATCTTCCATCTGGAGTAAAACTGTGGCATATACCACT
The DNA here is from genome assembly GCF_007115085.1 of Clostridium sp. HBUAS56017. Lineage (NCBI taxonomy): Bacteria > Bacillati > Bacillota > Clostridia > Eubacteriales > Clostridiaceae > Clostridium > Clostridium sp. HBUAS56017. The sequence continues at coordinate 8,411 of NZ_SULK01000027.1, forward strand.
TGTAGCCGTTGAGCCAATGCTTCCCTTTTTTGAACTTCTACTTGAGCCAGAAGAAGAACAAGACACATCGTACTTAGCTGCACCAGTTAAAATCCTTAGTTTTTCACTTAATTCCATGTTACATCACCAATCTTTACATTTTTATAAGTTAAGTATAACTCATGAGAAATAAAAGAACAAGTGTTCGATTTGTACATAATTAAACTATATGTTAAATTAGTTAATGGTAGAAAGATGTGAACTATAAATATGAGAGGTAAAAATGATAGAAAAAGATACTCTGTTGAGGAAGAAAAAGAAGGAACGAATAAGAATTAATGATATAAATTCATTTAAGTGTGCCTTAGAAAGAGAAGGATATAAAATAGATGAATCTAATGAAGAAGAATTCAAAGAAAAAGTTGCAAAAATTTTTGAAGTAGATAACAGTGTAACAGATAGGCTTTATAGATGTATTAGTAATACAGAAATTACTTATAAAGCAGATGATGTCAGAGACTTTATAGATTATATAGAAAAGATAATGTTATTTGAAGATGAACATAATAAATTGTGTAAGAAGATAAGTGGAGTAAAAAGACTAAATATAGATAGAATTGAATATGAAAGAGAACCTACAATTCAGGATAATGTTGAAGATATTATAAAAGATATCGAAAAAATAAAAGGGAATGTATCTAGAATGATAGATGAAAGAGAGAAAGAGAAGTTAGTAAGAATAGAAAATGAACTAGATAAGGAATATCTTTATGCCAAAGATATTGAACTGCTAAAGAAAATGCTCCTTATTAAAAAAGAAGTTACACAAGAAAAATATAATTCTATGACTAGAACTAAAACAATATCTATTGAAATAATTGGAGATATAAATTGTTCTTATATAAAAGCTAAGAAAGGAACTGTTGAGTATCATGATCATCTAACTACTAACATACCTAGAATACGCCGTTTGAGAAGAAACATAAACAAATATATGACAGTACATAAGAATGAAAAAACAACATTTAATATAGATCAGAGTGAAACACTACAAGATTCTATTAATATTGCAGTGGCAGTATATGATAATAAGGAGTTTAAAGCTATAAGTGGAAGTAATGATATAAGTGATTATTGCATTGCACCATCAGAAGATGATGCGTTTTTTAAAAGTAGCAAAGTTAATAAATTAGGTAAATTAGGGATAGGGTATAATAGAGTTAATGATAGTGAAAAAAAGATATTTGAAGAAATACATAAGCAAATAGAAGCTAAAGAATTAAATAATGAAGGAAATCTTATATTATATAGTAAATGGGAGCCGTGTCCAAGCTGCTGCTTTGTAATTAGTCAGTTTTGTAAAAAACATCCCAATATAGATGTGCAGATAAAATATATTAAAAAATATGGTGAATAGAGAAGATTATTATAAAGGGGGTTGTCCTAAAATACATAGATAAGTATTTTAGGACAACCCCTATATTAGTTATAAAAAAAATATTTTTCAACTTATTACTATTTAAAAGAAAGAAGAAGTAGCAATAAAGTTGTTAATTTTACAATATTATCAATATATATTGACAGAAAATGTTAAATAAAAAGAATTTAAAAGATTATGATACCGTAGTAATAAAGGATTATAATGATAAATTTAATTTGAATTTTTTCGCTGAGAATTTATTTAATTATGGGAAAGGGGTAGTCTATATAAATGTTTTAATAGTAAGGTAAAAGAGGATACTAATATAGATATACCAGTTATACTAATTGTGGGAGAATGTGAAATAGGGATCCAGAATTCCTAGAAACTAGCAGAAGCTTTTAAATTGAAGGATTATAGATGTGGATTGTATTCAGATATATATTCATGTGCTTTTCTTAATTTTGCAAAAATACCATTTAGGGAAGTTAAAAGAGTACTAATAAACTATAATTTTTCTTTTTTATAAATTTAGAATATAATCTATTTAATTAAAATTTTATTGAAAATAGTCTTTATATGATATTGTTACCTCTAGTTTTTATAATATTTAATGTTGTTTTTATGTATTTTTCAGAATCAAATATAATTTATTATATTATTGGGTTAGCGCCAAATGGTACAAGGATTATTTTTTTGTTTCCATTCCGGTGGTAATAACATCTTTTTTATTTAATAAGTCTATAAAATTTAGAAAAAATATTTATATCACATAAAAATCAATAAGTTTATATAAAAAATTTTTATTAATAAATCAAGGCATTGCTATTAAGTAATGGCTTTTTTATTTACTAAAGTGTGATTTAGTAGGACCTAAATTTTGGTTTATACTCCAGTAATTATTGGATATTTATACTATTTTCATAAATTTGGTAATATGGTAAAATTATAGAATAACTTTATAACTAAAAGGAGGAGTTTTAATGAAAATAAAAAGATTAATAGTAAGTTGTTCTCTTTTATTAGGTTTTATGTTTTGTGGAATTGGTACAAAAGCTTTTGCAGCAATTAAGGTTAGCAATAATGCAGGTGTTCCAATTGAAGTTGCAATTAATAAATGGGGCAAAAGTGGATCAACTGATTTTTGGAAAATGGAAAATAATCATACTGACACTTGGGATCGTACTGATTCAAGAGGATTTTTAATGGTAGTAAAAATAAACGACCAAGAAAAAACATATTTCATTGGACCTAATAGCAATATTATTGTTTCAAAAGATTCAGTAAGTGATCATAAAACTATAATAAATCCTATTTATTATATCGAATAGATTTGTTGAATAAAATGTATTTTTTGTAAGGATGGACAGCCCATTTCAGAGAACAGCAACGATTCATTCTAAAAGGACAATAAAAAGTGAAAAAGATACATTTAATATATCAACTGTTGTCTGTGAAAATTAAGTAGTCTTTTTAATATTCTAAAGCATTGGGAGTACTAATTTTGAAGGCTTTAATAATATATTTAGATATATAAGAAAATCATATTTTTTATATTCATTAAAGTTTTAGCAGAATAGGTTTTGATTTACCATAACTTAAAGATATCAGCCTTACAACTCACTTTTGGAACTTATATAGTAATATTACAAGATATGAATTGGAAAGGAATGACAATATGAGAGCAACAGGAATTGTAAGAAAAGCTGACGAACTTGGTAGAATAGTAATTCGTAAAGAAACAAGGAAATCGCTTTTTATTAATAAGGGGGATTCTTTAGAAATTTTCATAGAAAATGATACTTTATTCTTAAAAAATATTCTCCCGGTTGTACTTTTTGTGGTGATATGGATAATATCCCAAAGTTTAAAGGAATACATGTTTGTGAAGAATGTAGTAAAAATTTAAAATTATATTAAATAGGATATAAAAATCAAAAGCCAATGATCTAAAGTCATTGGCTTTTATTTCATTAAAATGTGATTTAGCGAAATTAAGGTAAAAATACAATTTATCCATTAAGTAAATAAATCGCACTCATTTTAAAAGGAAAAACATATTGACATTAGAATCAAATTCTATTAATACGAAGAATAACTTGAGACTTATTGAATATTAATCCAAATTAATGTAATATATTGAATATAGAAATATATGTTAAAAATTGAATTGTATTTTATTAATGAATAAAATACCCTGCAATGCTAACAGGCTAATATCAGACATTACAGGGAATAACGAAATGCTAACAATTGAATGCAAGCAATGTAATTATAGTATATTTATGCGAGTTTGTCCACGATATGGAATATAATTACGTAATGTAAAAATTTTTCATTTAGTTTTTAGCATCTCTGTAAAGAGAGAGAGGAAAACATAAATGTTTAATAATGAGATTATGACACCATATGAAAGAATAAAGAAATACAGAATAAATATACTTGGAGTAACTCAAGAGGAAATCGCTGACGGAATCTGTACAACAATTTGGCTGAGTAATATTGAAAATAATAAACGGAATCTAACGATAAATTTAGCTACTGGAATTGCTAAAAATTTTAATAAAATTGCAAAAAAGAAAGGAATAAAGATTGAATTAATTACGCCAGAGGAACTTATGCAAGATGAAGATGAGCAAGCAAATTATATTTTCACAAATAGCATTATGAATGAATTAAAAGAAATTAAAGAAATAAATTTATTTGATAGAAAATTATTGAAGGCTGAAGAACTAATTGAAAAGTATAACATTACAGATAATAATAAAATAGAGATGTATAAATTAACTGCTGATTTTTATTACTATAAACATAGGTATGCTAAAAGTGATTTTATGTGTGATATTGGATTAAAGATAAGTATTAATTCTCAAAATAGTTTGGAGGAAGTGACTTTTTTTATATATAAATCCAGAAATAATATATTTACCGAGAATTATGTTAAAGCATTACAACAATTAAGATACGCTGAAAAATTAAATGATAGTATAGTGAATGATGAGCTTTCTATAATGATATTGTATTATAAGGCGCTAACATATAAAAAGCTATGTGAGTATGATACGGCTTTAGAATGTTTTAAAATACTAAAGCAATTTGAAATTAATGATTATAAGATGTTATTAAGGGCAAAAATGAATCATTCCAATTGTTTGAATGATTATCATAAGTTTGACGAAGCAGAAAAAGAATATAAGGAAATTTTAAGTATTGCTATGAAATATGATTATAAAGACTTCATAGCTCAAGCTTATAGAAATTTATCTGAATTATACTTTAATAAAAAAGATTACAAGCACGCTGCAATGCATATTAAAGAATCTTTACTATATAATCCTAATAATGAGGATATTTCCGAAACTCTATATTTTGCATCAAAAGTATTACAAAATTTAAACGAAGATGTTGAGAAGTATCTTTTACAGGCATTAGAAGTATGTGAGAAAAATGATAATGAGAATATAAGCTTAGTTGAAAAAATACTCTATGATTTGGTGCTTATTTATATAAAAAAAGAAGATAAAGAGAAGTTAATGCTATTAGCAGATAAAGCAAAAGAATTAAATATAGATTATTCTTTAATCTATGCAGAAATTGGAGAATATTATAGAGGTCGAAATGAGGAAAAAAGCATATATTTTAGCAAGAAATCAAGAAAAAAAATAAAACAGATTAAAGGAATTTAAAAAAAATTTTTTTTATCGCAAATTCTATTACTATATTACAATATTAAATAAAGGATTTGTCGACTTACTTTAACTATTGAAGGGGGTGAGTTTATGAAAAAAATTGTGCTAGCAGTTCTTGCAACATCAATGTTATTAACAAATGTTGTGTTTGCTTCAACAAAAACTACACGTACTAAGAATACTAAAGATAGCATAGTGTCTAGCGTGACACAAAATAATGTATATCATACAAATACACAAGACGCACATTAATAGTAATAAAAGTAACAAAAAACACCGCAAAACTTAATAGAAATATATGGTAAAAGTTTAACTAAATTCAAGTGGATTTGGTTAAACTTTTTTAAATTTGTGAGAAATTAAATATCTCTATATAATTGATTAAGTAGTAAGAATTTAAGAAAAATAAGGAGATAATATACGAGGGAAAATGAGGAAATTAAATTTGAAAAAAGATGAAGCTATTTCTAAGTTTGACCAAGCTATGGAAAAAGCTAGAGCAAATCTACATAAATCAATTGAAATATATGGACGGAGTTCTAAAGAAGTGATAATTGCCAGTAGAAATTTAGATAGATATATAAACATGAGTATGAAAAGAGAAGTTTGATTTTAATATACATATGCTATTTAGGTATACAAAGAACAACTGAATACAAATAATTAACAATATTTTATATAAAGGTGGGGCTTGGGGTGATAATTAAGGAAACAATCGAAATATATAGAGAAAATTCTTCAATTGAAAATTTTAAAAAAGAAATAAAATTACTAAAAAGTGCTGGATATAAGATATCAGAAGAAAACGATGATTATGTATGTTTAT
>NZ_SULK01000027.1:14405-48210 GCF_007115085.1 Clostridium sp. HBUAS56017
ATCAATCTGTCACTGTAGGATACACACCGAGGTACTTGTAAGAAATAGTAAATTGATGGAATAAAATCACATCAAGTTACCGGTTTTATTATTTATAAGTTCGGCTTTACCCCTTTGTAGAACTAAAGTTTTTATTTTTATATGTTTCTTATATATACTACTTGGAAAAACAATGGCTTTCCCATTAAAGGTGGGATATGTTGCTATTTCTGTAGTGCTTTTGGCACTTATTCTCCTTAATGCTATCATCATCATAAGGAAAATGTATTTTAAAAATAAATAAATAAATAATTTAATTAGTAAAACCAATGATTTTAAATCATTGCTTTTTAATTTTGCCAAAGTAACTTTTAGCTAAATTGAGACTTTAATTATTTAATTACAACCATTTTGGATAAGTTTTTCTTTCCAAACATCGCAAAAATTAAAGAAGTTATCAGGAGCGATATTTATACTATTTTTATCTTCCATAGCTTTTTTAGTAAATTCTTTTAGTTTATCTATAAATCCTGAAAAGTCATTATTATTAATATTTTCTCCTGATAAATTAAAATCAGGTACAGACATTCCATTTGTTTTCATTAAATCCATTATTGTATTTACATAAAATTGCATAGTACCACAAATATCTCCCCCACATTCTACAGTGCCAAATTCCTTACAAGTTTCTTGAAGAGCATCGTATGCTTTTTTAGTATTAATTATAGTTTTGTTCTTTTGTTCTATTTCAATAGTATCTGAAGTATTCGAGCTTTTATTATCAGTCTTATTAGTTTGATTTTTAGTTGTAAGATTCGTAGCATTAGTAACTGATTTATTTTTAATATTTAAGCTAGCCATATTATTATAAGTGTTTATGTTGTTCATTTTTGCTTATCCCTCCCTGTACAATTATATATATTTTTTTATCGTTTATGGTATAAAAAACTTAAATTTTAATTTTCTGACATAAGTGTTAATAATTAATTATATAGTACTATTATGTTAGCGTGTAAAATTGACATGTTAGGAATAGAGGAATGAACAATGAAAAATTTATTAAAGGAAATTTAAATTTTATGGCCTATTTATAGTTTTCTATTCTTTCATTACTTAACTTCTATTTTTACCTTTTCTTTATCAATGTTATATCCATCTGTAACATAGAATGTCACATAATAAGTTCCTTTTTGAGTATCATTAGGTTTCCACGTGAATTCATGTGTGTTTATATCAAATTTTGCTCCATATGGCAAGTTAATGCAATAATAATCTATGGTGTTATTATCTTTATCTTTTGCAGATATTTGAAATTTAAGTTTTTCATTTACATTAACTTCTTTATCACCAACATCTTTTATTTTAGGCTTATGATTAGCCCCATCAGTTGGATCATAATCTGTAGATACATCTAAATTCAACTTGTCTGCTATATCTTTCCAGGGAACTAGTTTATGATTTGAATTCTCTGTTCCATCATTACTATGATCATGTGCAATAAAAACACCTTTTGAAAATTCCCCGCCTAAATTAACATTGGAAACATCACAGCCATCAGTTTCAGTCACTTCATCAATTTTAAGAGTTGCTCCTATAGTAAATGAACCTTTATACTTATTATTTTTCCTTTCATATACTTGAAAAGTACTGTTTCCTTGACTAGAACAAATTATATACCCTTTATCTTTCTCTTTGCCATGATACAAGGTTACCCCTTCCACATCTGCAGTTAAATGGCCTCCTATTGATGAGTCAGTAGAATCAATCATTGCACGACTATTCCCCCCATCTGGTTCAGCCGAATACTTCCAAAGACCTACATCTTCTTCACCAATATAAAATGTAGACAATTCATCATCGGCAACACAACCTTCAACTTGACTTCCAACATTAAATTCACGAACCATTGTGCCGTCAATAGAACCACTTTCACCATTTATTTCCCATTGCTCTACTGTTCCATCTTTCCAGTTAGCGAAAAAATAAAATTTTCCTGTATAAGGATTATGGTACATACATCCACCATAAGGCTTTTCTTTATATAATTTCATATTTCCTACTGATTCTAGAAGTCTAGTAACAGGATTTACTTTATAAAAACTAATACATTGATCACTTTCATTAATTGAGCCAACCAATGCTGTAACTTGATTTCCTAGCTTAAAGTTATAACGAATATCAAGATTATTCATATAACTTTTGCCATCAATATATTGTCTTTCAGTTCCATCTAAATTCCATACACAAATACCCCCGTGTTTGTCATCACCAATTATAAGGCTGAGATCTTTGTCTTCTGGATCAACCCAAATACACGTGTCATCTGCATAATCTCCTGGATGATGCACTGATGTAGTTTCTATTGTAGGATAAACTGTAACCATACTTTCTTCAGCTGCATTTGCCATAAAAGAAGTGGGTTTTGCTACCGTTGATACCGTTAGAATAGCTATTAAAGCTATGTTTGCCTTATTTTTTTTTATTGACATGAAATACCCCCTATTTAACAAAAGTATATATTAATAATATTATTTACCATAGGTAAAATATACTTAAAATTTATATAGAAAGTTATTTACAGAAAAAGTTTCACAGTCACAATTTGTCAAACAAATTTATAAACGGTTTTTTATATTATTTTTTTATGTCATATTTGCTTAATACTTAATTGCATTCATAAAAGAATCTTCCAGTCCCAAACTTGAGGCAAAGCTGTAACCTAATTTAGAATGTCTTTCACCAATATTGCCAAATTCAACAACAAGTTGATAGCTAGTATTTATGAAATCTTTAAAGTTATTGTCGATTAATATTTTTGCAATAAGCCTAATTTCAGTTTCAGCTAACATGACATTATTAAATATTTTAATCATAGCTTCATCATAAGGAATGGTTTCAGCTTTTAATAAAAGTTCTTTCATATCAGAATTATGCATTTCTATTTTTCTAATAAGTTCATTTATTTCATTGCAGATTGAGTTATACACAATATTATCACAGTCTTTTTAGATTTAAGGATTAGTTTCTTTTCCATTTTAAGCAAGTTAAGCATGAGATCTTTTTTAATCAATAAGTATTCATCTCTAAAATAATTAAAGGTCACTATATATCACATCCTAACAAATTATTTATATACTTTTTAAGAGATTATTTATATTATCTAGTAATTGAATTGTAAGGTTATCAAATGAAGTGAAATAAATATCAATATATCTTTTAGCATCTAATAATGAATTTTTAGCTTTGTCATAATTGTTTGTTACATAATAGTAACAACCTGCATCAAAATATAAATTAGAAATGTCCAACCAAAATGATTCTAATAAGGAGTCTCCAAACTCAAAAAGATTAATGTATCTTATAAATAAATCATAGATGTTATAGGATTTTTCATATTCTCCAATGCTGTAATAGTACCTTCCTAGAAAAAATATACTATGATTTAGGCATTGAAGTAATGATGAATCAATTCTTTTTTCATTTAGAAATGGTTTCAGTAGATTTAATACCTTTTCGTAGATCTCTACATATTGGAGAGTGTTATCTTCTTTTATGGAAAAGAGGCCAAGGTTGTCATAGGTTTCAGCTGATATTAATGCAATAGTATACTCTGAATAAAAGGAATCATTTTTAGGACTGGCCAAAATATTGACAGGGTTGTCTTGTGCAATAATATCTATCACTAGAAACTATAGTGATAGAATGGCTCTGGGGGAACAATGTAAAAGGTATTGTAAGATGAAACATTTATTTAGAGGAACTATTAAGCTTGTTGAAAGAGCATTAGAAAAAAATGACCTTGAACTTTCAAAAGGATTAATAAAAGAATTAGGTGTAGAAGCATTAAAGGAAAATGGGGATTGGATGCTTTTATTTAAAGAAAGACCAGTTGAAGCACCAAAGTGATAGAAAAACAATAAAATTATATTGACTAATTATCATAGATTTGGTATTATTAGAAACAGTGATATAGTATGTAACTGGTAAGCAGGCATTAACTATACATAGATATTTGAGAATGTTTATGTAAGTTGGTGCTTTTTTTGTGCCAAAAAATAATTCATAACATCTCAATTCGCACTAATAATCATAGAAAAAGGAGAAAAAATTATGAAAGACAAAATTTTTGGCGTTTTACAACGTGTGGGAAGATCTTTTATGCTTCCTATTGCTATTTTACCAGTAGCAGGATTATTTTTAGGATTAGGTAGTTCATTTACAAATCAAACAATGCTTGAAGCTTATGGACTTACTAATTTAATTGGACCTGGTACTTTTGTTTACTCAATTCTTTCTGTAATGAGTGCAGCAGGAAATGTAGTATTTACAAACTTACCTTTAATATTTGCAATGGGTGTTGCAATAGGTATGGCTAAAAAGGAAAAGGATGTTGCAGCGTTATCAGCAGCAATAGCATTCCTTATAATGCATACATCAATAGGTGCAATGATAAATATTAATGGTGGAACTGATGCTCTTTTAAGTGGTGCATCAACTTCAGTACTTGGTATTACTTCATTACAAATGGGTGTTTTTGGAGGTATCATTGTAGGACTTGGAGTAGCAGCATTACATAATAAGTTCTATAAGATAGAACTACCACAAGTATTATCGTTCTTTGGTGGAACTAGATTTATTCCAATAATAAGTGCAATAGTATATTTAATAGTTGGTATATTAATGTTTTATATCTGGCCTCACGTTCAAGCAGGTATATATAAGGTTGGAGATATTGTTTTACAATCAGGTTATGCAGGAACATGGGTTTATGGATTAATGGAACGTTTATTAATTCCTTTTGGTCTTCATCATGTATTCTACTTACCATTCTGGCAAACAGCAGTTGGTGGTACAGCAACAGTAGCTGGAAATGTTATCGAAGGAGCTCAAAACATTTTCTTTGCAGAACTTGGAACTCCAGGAATAGAACATTTTAGCGTTTCAGCAACAAGATTTATGTCAGGTAAATTCCCACTTATGATATTTGGTTTACCTGGAGCAGCACTTGCTATGTATAGATGTGCTAAGCCAGAAAAGAGAAAACAAGTAGGGGGATTATTAATATCAGCAGCATTAACTTCAATGATTACAGGTATTACAGAACCACTTGAATTTACATTCCTATTTGTAGCTCCATTATTATATGGAATTCACTGTGTATTTGCTGGACTAGCATATATGTTGATGCATATGTTTAATGTTGGAGTAGGTATGACTTTCTCTGGAGGATTTATCGATTTATTCCTATTCGGTATTTTACAAGGAAATGCTAAGACAAGTTGGGTATGGGTTGTAGTTGTAGGAATCGTATATTTTATAGTATACTATTTATTATTCTCATTCTTAATCAAGAAGTTAGATTTAAAGACTCCAGGTCGTGATGATAGCGAGGAAGTTAAACTTTATCGTAGAAGTGATATGGAAGCTAAGAAAAATGCTGATGGCAAGGGAGAAGTAGATGAACTTTCTGCTATGATCTGTCAAGGTCTTGGTGGTAAGAAAAATATTTCAGATGTTGATTGTTGTGCAACTAGATTACGTTGTACAGTACATAAATCAGAACTAGTAAATGATGATTTGCTAAAACAAACTGGAGCATCAGGAGTAGTTCATAAAGGTGTAGGTGTTCAAATTATATATGGACCTAGAGTAACAGTTATAAAGTCAAATTTAGAAGACTATTTAGCTACAGCACCAGATGAAGAAGTTGCTATGGATGTAGTAGAAGAAAAAGTAACGGAAAATATAGCAGAAGAAGCTGAGGGAAAAGTTGTTAATACAATAATATTAAACAGCCCACTAACTGGTGCTGCTAAAGAATTATCAGAAGCGCCAGATGAGGCATTTGCAAATAAGATGATGGGTGATGGGGCCGTAGTAGTTCCAGTTAATGGAGATGTTGTTGCACCAGCAGACGGAGAAATAACTTTTGTATTCCCATCAAAACATGCAGTAGGATTAACAACAACCGATGGATTAGAATTACTTATTCATATAGGAATAGATACAGTAAAGCTTGATGGAAAAGGCTTTGAGACTTTTGTAAAAGATGGAGATAAGGTGAAGAAAGGAGATAAACTATTAAGTTTTGATCTAGAATTCGTAAAAGCTAATGCCCCATCTATTGCGTCGCCATGTATATGCACAGCTTTAAGCAGCAAGCAAAAAGTACGTTTACTAAAAACAGGAGATATAAAAGCAGGAGAAGCTTTAATTGCAATTGATATATTTGAGTAACAATTAATAGGAGGCATAAAATGTTCAGAGTTATAAAAGGACTAAATCATAATGGTGTACTAGCTATAGACATGGATACCAAGCAAGAATATATTTTGCTTGGTAAGGGGATAGGCTTTGGGAAAAAAGTAAATGAGCGTATAGAAGCACCTGAAAATGCTAAAATATATTTATTGCAGCAAGAAACAGAGAGAGGTTCAGCTAAAGAAATAATAAATAGTGTTGGACCAGAAATTTTAGAAATTGCTAGCAGCATCATTATGGAAGCAGAAAAGAAATTTGAAAAAGTTGATGAGAACATTTTATGTCCACTTGCAGATCATATCGCATTTGCAATAAAAAGAATAAAAAACAATGAGCAGATTAGTAATCCATTAACACCTGATATTAGAGCGTTATTTGCAGAAGAATATGAAGTAGCAAGTAAAGCAAAAGATATTATAAAGGAAATAGAAGGTGTTGAAATAGGTGAAGATGAGATAGGTTATATAGCACTTCACATTCATTCAAGTCTTGGAAATGAAAAAATAGCGCAAGCTATGGAAACAGCAATGCTTGTTAGAGCATGTGTTACTTCAATTGAAGAGTATACTGGAAAAACTATTGATATTGAATCATTATCATATAATCGATTAATGAGTCATATTAAGTATATGGTAGCTAGAACATTAAAAGGTGAGACTATAAAGCTTGATATGAATGATTACATTAATGAAAGATTTCCAAAGTCCTTTGAAATCGCTGAAGAAATTTGTAAGAAGTTAGGCAATGGATTAAATAAGGAAATTAAAGATGTGGAAATCGGATATCTTGCTATGCATATTGAAAGAGTATTTTCAGATGAATTATAAGAATAAAAATATATAAATTAAATAATAAATTAAATAATAAATTAAATAATAAATTAAATTTTTTGACTGCGGTGGATTTGAAATTACACTCCTTTTCCACCAATAAGACCCATGGAAATCTAGATAACAATAGATTTCCATGGGTTATTTTAATGGCTAAGTAATCTCTATACTTTTATAATATTTCTAATATTTCTACTGTGTAATTTTCTCCTGGAGCATTAACTTCAACTATATCATGAGCTTTTTTCCCAGATAAAGCTTTTCCTAAATCAGATTCTATACTTATAAGCATATTTTCAGGGTCTAGATCCATAGTGGTTACTAATGTTATAATAGCTTCTTCATCATCTTCTACAAATTTGATTTTAGCTTTACTGTTAATTCCCAGTACAGATTTATTAATACTTTCATCATCTATTACAGTTGCTGTTGAAATCATAGTTAATAAATATTGAATTCTATTATCGTTTTCTCGATAGTTTGCACAAGCTTCTTTATATTCAGCATTTTCAGATCTATCACCATGTGCAGCAGCAACTAATTTTTCTTTTGCTATTTCAGCTCTTTTGACAGTCATTCTATATTCTAATTCTTCTCTTAATTTTTTTATATTTTCCTCTGTAAGAGTATTATTCATAATAAATTAAACCTCCAATAGTGTTATATATATAACATTATATAATATCTAGAAAAAAATAAAAGATACTTAATCATAATAAAAAAATGGCTTGGACATTTTATCCAAACCACTTTTTACATATTAGTTATTATTTAAGCTTAATAACTATATTTCCTTGGCTACTATCATCTGTTTGATCAATTACATTTACCTTTAGACCAAAGCGTGGTAGATACATACCCGCATCTGGAATTTGGTTATTGATGTAAGTTCTATCATCTTCAAAAGTTGGATTTTTAGAATTTGCAGTATCAGATAAAGTAAGTGTCTTTGTTTTTGTACTATAATCTATAAACATATCTTTATCTTTATTTGTACTAAATGTGGCATCATGCATTTGGAATTTAGTTTCTGCAATGGAACCATCACTCCATTTTAATAGTTTTTGATCACCATCTACAATACCTAAATAACCGTGACCTGGGTGAATTCCTGTCCAGTTATCACTATATAATTCATCTGCATACCATATTAATAAACCAGGTTTATAGGACATAAAACTTGCTCTACGTTTAATATGATCTAATCCCTTATCTACACCAGAATGGTTTCTAAATTGAAGTAAGTAATATTGATCTGTAAGCTTTTTACCATCATTTTTGCTAAAGCCATTCATTGTAAATTTACTAGTACCTTCAGCATCATCAAGGAAAGAAGCCTTCCCATCTATGTTAAGTGCTATATCATCTACATATAAACCAGACATTTCTGCAGCAACGTCAGTCCAGTAGTTTATTTTTAAGTTAATTTTTTTACCTATATAATCTTTAAGATCAAAACTTGCATCAACCCAACCGTTGGATTTTCCCGTAATACCGTTTCCAGGGTTTTGGTTATTTGGATTAGTAGTTGTAGTAATGTTCCCAGGAATGCTTGTCCAAGTGTTTGAACCATCTATTTGAACTGCAACAGAACCATAATCCCAATCTTTTTCTATATCATACCAAGCTTTAAAATTAAAATTAGCAGAAGTTGCATTTGTTAAATCTATAGTAGTTGTCATAGAATTATTTAAGCTATTGCCTTTACCACTAAAATATAAGTTTTGTCCACTAACAGGCGTAGTTATAGTAGTAGCTTTCTTTGGTAGTGTAACTTTAACTACATCATTGTTTGAATCTTTTATACTTGATGCATCTAAAGTATACTTTTTACCTTTAGTAGTTAATTCAGATAAATCAACTGTATTACCATGAGACCAGTTACCACCATATTTTTTTTGGAAAAATTCCTTTGCATATGGACTAAATCCTGTAGGCTCAGTTCCTGGTATTGTCCCTGCCCAGCTTCCACTTGACATAATAGACCAGTAACTTATTGGTTCACCTTTACCAGTATATTGAGTGTCGTATTCATCAGGAAGGCCTAAATCATGACCAAATTCATGACAGAACACACCAGCAGCTCCATCTTCAGGCATAGTTGTATATGGATATGCAGACATGTCTGTACCAGGTATTTTCCATGGCTGACTTGCACCATTTACAACATCAAAAATCTTTGAGCTGTGAGACCATATGGCATCAGTTCCTAGACTTCCTCCGCCTGCTTCTTCACCCATTCCTGAATGTATAAGCATAAGGTGATCAATAATTCCATCAGGTTCATTAAGGTCACCATCTCCGTCAATATCATAAGGATCTTTCAAGTCATAATCTTTAAGATTTACTTCTTTAGAAGCGTTTATTAATGCTTCTTTAACAAGATCACGAATATTTACATTATTATTGCTTCCAGAATTTGAACCATAATATGCTGCGGGTTTACTAGCTTTATACCAGCCTAAGACATTTCCTTCAATATCATAACTTTTTCCTGATTCTTGATCATAATATTGTTTTAAAGAAACAAGATTTTCATTATTAGGACCAGTGTAGCCATTTTCTCCAAATATCATATCATTATAATGAGATTTTGTGTAATCTTTATAATACATATCGGTATCACTTGCAGTTAATGTATTATGAGGTAAGTCTGGGAATTCTATTAAAAGTACCAGTGCCTTATCCTTTGTTACACTTCCATCCCAAGAAGTTTGAGGATCATTTTTTTTCTTCTTTTCCTTAGTGCCAGATTCTTTCAAGAAACCTTTTTTAGTAGCTTCTTTTCCGTATTTTTTTAATCCTTGAAGAGATTTTGTATCCATCACAGAAGGATCTGTATTATTTATACCCTTCTTAGAATTTAAGTATTCTCCAAGAATTCTATCAGCTTCATCTTCAGATGCATCCTTTGGAATCGTTCCATTTTTCTTCAACATTTCTTGTAATTTTTCATCATTAGCAATAGCTAAATCACAATTACTTTCTGTTTGGAATATAGGTTGACTATTTCCAGGTAGTAAGTTAGTAGTGAAGCCTTTTGCGTTTAAAGTTGTTGATAAACTAAATGTCATTACCCCTGCTGTCAATAGTCCTATAATTTTAGATTTGGACATATTAAGTACCCCCTTTTTTTATACAGTTAATTTTATACTGTAAAGCCCCAAAGCTTTATAAATATAAAGTTACCATAAGTAGTATAATATGTAAATGGGGTTTTATAATGGAATTAAAGATATTTTATACAAAAAGCTTAATATATATTAAGTTTTGTTATAAGAGACTTATAAAAATGAATAAATAATTTGATTTTACTTAAGAATGGTATGTATAAGGGGAGAATAATATAGATAATGAGTTTAAATATATATTTTAGCCCATGATATAATAAAGTTGTCATTATGTGTCTTAATAAAGTTTCATGAAAAAAGTAGAATTAGGGCTTTTGTAAAAAAGAAGGTAGGGTGGATAGGTAATATGAAAGTGAAAATAAGTTTAAAGGAATTAGAAAAGAAAAATGTTGTATACATAAAGAATATACAAGAAGGTTTTGATAGATATCCAAATTCAATTCTTGAAGGTACCGAAGAGCATGTAAATGATGTTATAAGAAAATTATTTAGTATAAATGGGGTAGAAAATTCTTATGCTGATTTCTATTATGGAACATTAAATGAAGAAGAGAAGGGTGCTGTAAAAAATATATTAGATGAAAAAGAAATTATATTAATAGAATCCTTTAAACTATGTCCAGAAGATATTTTTATTAGGCTTAATTCTGAAATATTAGAGATATTACTTAAACTTACTGCAAGAGAAGTGCTTTTTAGTAGTTTCTATTTTACAAAATATCCTTGTTTGATATGGGGAAACTACAATAGAAGATATCCTGTGTTTTTTAAAGATGATTCAATAATGAATATGCTACTTAATAAGATATAAAAGGAAATCTAATTATTGGTATACAATAATTATACTAATGAAGAGATAAATATAGTAAAAGTACTATTTTGTAATAAAAAAATTATTATAAATAGTGCTTTTTCTTATTGACAACATTTACATTATTTGAAATAATTATCAAAGAGACATGTATACCAGTTTGAGTAAGTATTTCAATATAGTTACTTTAGGTGGGAAATTAAAGAAGAAGGGGATATGAAAATGAAAAAAGGGAAAAAAAATCACAAGAATATTAAGAAAGTATCAGAAGGAGTAGTTGTAGCTGCTCTAGCATCATCAATTGTTATAGGTCCAATGCTAAGTGCTAATGCCACAACTTTTAACTACAATACAAGTTATTTATCAGCAAGATACATAAACAGTATTGGAAGTAACTTATCTATATTAGATAGCAAAGGATCTTTAGAATCAGCTAATGTTGAATGGAGTCTGGTTGAAGGTGCGACTGGTTATAATGCCTACTATAAACTAGCAACAGCTTCAGATTCTGAGTATAAACAATTAGATAATAATTTAATTAGAGAATATAAGTCATATTTCAGGGCAGATGTAGTAGGACTTAAAGAAGGAAATTATGTAATAAAAATAGTACCTATTATAAATGGTAAAGAAAATGAAAGCGAAGAAGCCATTACAAAAAGTATTAGTGTAAAAGCGAATACAAGAGAAGGGTTTGCATTTTCTGCACAATCACCAATGAAGACAAGCTCTGGGGGATATAATGATGATGGTACTGTTGCAAGTGGTGCTCAAGTTGTATACATTACAGCTGATACTGTTAATAAAGTAACTGCAGATGTTATAGTAAATATGAAAGGAACAAAAGTTACTTGTACAGGACTTAGTGATATTTTATCAAAACGTCAAAAAGGTTTTGACAAGACTCCTCTTATTATTCGTATGATAGGCGAAATTAAAGCATCGGATATTGGCGGATTAAATAAAACAGGATATTTACAGCTTAAAGGTTGCTATAATATTACATTTGAAGGTATAGGAGAAGATGCTACAGCTTACGGATGGGGATTCCTTATTAGGGATTGTCATAATTTAGAGCTAAGAAATGTTGGTGTTATGTTGTTCCCTGATGATGGTATTTCTCTTGATACTGATAATGAGAATATTTGGGTTCATAATAATGATATTTTCTATGGTTCAGCAGGACATGATGCTGATCAAGTAAAAGGTGATGGATCTTGTGATGTTAAAAAATCAGATTATATTACAGTTTCATATAATCACTTCTATGATTCAGGAAAATGTTCACTTTGTGGAATGACTGATACAGAGGACTTCCATGTGACATACCATCATAACTGGTTTGATCATTCGGATTCAAGACATCCACGTATAAGAGTTGGAACAGTTCATATTTATAATAACTATTTTGATGGTAATGCTAAATATGGAGTTGGTGTTACAAAAGGCTCATCTGCTTTTGTGGAAGCTAATTATTTTAGAAATTGTAGATATCCAATGTTAACTTCACTTCAAGGTACTGATGTTTACAATAATCCAAAAGGAAATTTCTCAGGAGAAGCTGGTGGTATGATTAAAGCCTTCAATAACAAAGTAGAAGGTGCTGAAAGACTCGTTTATGCTAGTGAGGATTCTAAGAATTTTGATGCTTACTTGGCAACATCAAGAAATCAGGTGGTTTCAAGCGATTTCAAATCAGTAAGTGGAGGAAATGCTTATAACAACTTTGATATAAGTGGAACTATGTATAAGTATTTGCCAGATGCACCAGAAAATGTGCAAAGTAATGTTACTACTTATGCAGGAAGAGTTAATGGTGGAGATTTCTCATGGAAATTTACAAGCGCTGATGATACAGATTGTAAGATGAATAGTGCATTAATGGATAAAATTAAAAGCTATGAATCTAGTCTAGTAAGAGTTGGTGGACAGTCAATAAGTAAATAATACTATATTGAGGTCATGTCTTTTATTAAAAGACATGACCTTTTATTATTTAAAAGTGTCAAATTGAATATAGATATAGATAACTGTTTTAATCATTTTATAAAAATATAAGAAAAATTTAATTAAATTCGTATATTAATAGAAAAACTCTTTGGGTTAATAAATCAATATAGTATAATATGTAATAAAATGTTTAAAAACGGGGGAGAATTTAATGAGAAAGAAAATGGGTAATATTCTTCTTGCTTTTTGTTTATTTACTTCAATATTTCCTGGGAATATTCAAACAAAAGCAGTAGAAACTTCTAATGAGGAAAATAAGTATGGTTATGTAGATTCAAATATTAAAATATTTGAACAGCCGTCAAATACAATAAAGGCTACGGGCATTTTACCTAGCAGATTTGATTTAAGGGAAGAAGATGGTGTTACATCTATAAAAAATCAGAATCCATTTGGGACATGCTGGGCTTTTTCATCTATGTCATCAGTAGAAAGTAATTTAAAATATACAACAGGTAAAGAAGTGGATTTATCTGAAAGTAATTTAGTTGTGGATAGACTAGGAGTAAATGGCGTAGATAATGGAGGAAATTACTCAATGTCTACGAGTTATTTTGCAAATGGCACTGGACCTGTTTTAGAAAAAGATGATCCATACTTTGTTAGTGGACAAACTCCTGTAGATAGAGATGTTCCATCTTATTATAATGTTGATGATAGTTTGTTACTTCCATCAAGAGCCAGTTCATTAGATAACGACAAAATAAAGGAAACTATTATGAAGAATGGAGCTGTTGGAATAAGTTATTATGATTCAAGTTCCTATTTAGCTGATGATAAGGTTTCTTATTATTATAATAATGGTTCAAGTAGCAATCATGCTGTTACATTGGTTGGATGGGATGATAATTATCCTAAAGAAAAGTTTAAAAACATACCTTCAGGGAATGGAGCTTTTATAGTAAAGAATTCATGGGGAAGTAATTGGGGAGATGATGGATATTTCTATATTTCATATTATGATACCAGTTTAGGTTATGGATTAATATTTTCTGCTAAAAATATAGATTCAGTTAATGATGTGGACAATAGGTATTCTTATGGTAAATATTCTATAAATTACACTTATAATTCATCATATTTAAATGATCAATTTATGGCAAATGTAAATACTGCTAAGAATAATGAACTTTTAAGTGCTTTTTCTATATTTACTTTTTCAACAAATGCGCCTTATGAAGTTTATATTGATGAAAATTATACTGAAGCCAATTATCCAAATGGAGATATAAGCTACTTGCTAAATAAAAAGAGAAAAAGTGGAGTTCTAGAATATGCAGGACTTAATACCATTAAGCTTGATACCCCTATTGAGGTGCAGGGAGGCAAGAGATTTATGGTGGCGGTGAAGTATAAAGATATTGTGTCTCCATCCTTAGAATTTACAAGTGATGCTGGAAAAGATAATAGTTTTTTAATAACATATAATAAATTGACTAAAAAGGAATATGCAAATCCATTAACTGTTTATAGTTATAATAAAGCAGCGGAAATTGCTACGAGTATTAATGTAGATAAAACTTCATTAATGCTTAAAATTGGTGAAAAATCAAAAATAAATGCAAGTATAGTAGGGAATTTGTATACAAGTCAAGAGCTGAATTGGACAAGCTCAGATCATAAGGTTGCAGTAGTAGATGAAGATGGAGTAGTAACAGGTAGAGGTAATGGAAATACAGTAATGACTGTTAGTAACAGAAGTGGAAGCATAAAGAGAAGTATAAATGTTTCAATTAATACCAATCTTAGTGTGGTATCAAATTTTAATACTATAAATAAAGAAGAGAAGTATATATCATTTGATGACTCAATAAATGCTGGAATAGATTATTCAAAAATATCATTAAAAGATGCAAATGGCAATCCATTGCTTGCAACTACTAGAATTGATAATAGAAGGTTATATATAAAAGTGAATTCAAAGTATTTAGGAAATGCAACACTTTCAATACCTAAAAATGCCCTTGTAAATAAAGTAAATAAGGGTCTAGATAGTGACAAAAATTTAAGTATATCTGTAAATACATATTCTGATACGGATATTGTTACAGTTAGTTCTAAAGATGTATCTAAAGCCATAGCTAATGAACTTGGTAAAGCAGAGAATCAAATAACTAGTGGAGATTTAAGTAAAGTAACATCATTACATATTTATGGTGAGGATGTTGATTTTAAAGATATAGGATTATTAACTTCATTAAGCAATCTATATGTAACTTCAAATGGAGCATCTAAAAACTTAAAGGATTTAACTTATTTACAAAACCTAGAGTATGTGACTTTAAATAAAGTAAATATGATAAATTTAAAATATTTAAGTAACAACGTTGAATTGAAAGGACTCACAGTAAATAGTTGTAACTTATATACATTAGAAGGTATAGAAAAATTTACAAAGCTATATAATGCAGATCTTGGTGGTAACTATATCAAGGATATAAAAGGAATAGAAAATTTAATAAACCTTAGATATTTGGAGCTACAAAATAATCAAATAACAGACATAAGTTTAGTTAAAGGTTGTAAGGAATTAACATACTTATCTTTGTATAATAACAAAATCACCAGTCTTAATGGTATTGAGAGTTTGACAAATTTAGAAACAATAAATGCATCACGTAACTATATTAAAGATTTAAATCCATTAGAGAAATCTGTAAAACTTTATGAAATTAGTTTGGAATCCAACGAAATAGAAGATTTAACACCTATTAGAAACTTAAGCGATATAATTACAAGTACATATCCACCACATTTTTATGTAGGTATGAATCATATAAGTAGTGATTATCCGATTATGAAGTATTTAAAAGACACTAAAGGATGGGATGCTTTCAATGATGAACAGAGACCAGGTTTTTATGAAACTAAAGAGTTTCAAATTTCAACTAATAATATGAATAGCAAAAATGGTATAAGTTTAACATTCAACATAGATATAAGTGAGGATGTAAGTATAAGATTTTATAGATATAATAATAATTATGATCAAGTTGATGTGCCTTATACAGTTAGTGGGAATAAGATATTAATAGATAATAAGTTAGATGCAGAGTGGCAAGAAAATACTTATAGTTTGTTTTGCGATATTCAATATGTAGATGTAAATGGTGAGAGTAGGTCAATTTTCCGTTCTATCGATATGATAAAATCAGGTTTTTATACAGAAGACATAAACAAGGATAATGTTGTAAATATTACTGATTTAGCTGAAGTAGCAGCTCATTATAATGAGAAGGCAGTAGGTGAAATGGAAAGTTGGCAATATAATAAAGATCTTAATTTAGATGGAGCAATAGATATATATGATTTAGTTAGTATAGCTAGAGCTATATGAATAGTTTGATAAAGTAAGAACCATAGCGTAAGTTGTGGTTCTTTTTTTATAAGTAAGTATAGTGATCCTAATATAAATTTGTTGAAAATAATTTACATAATTTAACATGATGTTTATGTATTTATAACATTGCAGGGTTATTATTTAAAGAAAGTGAAATATTAGTTAATGTAGTGATTTTACTTGAAAATATATCTACCAAAATTAGGAGGAGTAAAAATGTTAAAAAGGAAAATAGCGGTTTTTTTATTAGGTACAACTATGATATTTACTACAAGTATTAATGCATTTGCATCAGCTACAGATGGATGGACAGAGGCAAGTCAAACATCTGCAGGAAAATATGATGGAGCATGGGATAAGTGGGTAAAAAGCTTTGAAAATGCGAAAGATCCCTTGGGAGTATCATTGACTCCAGGTAAAAATGCTAGCGAAATAAATTTTGCCTGGTACTCAAAAAATGCAGAATTAAATCCAAAGTTTAAGTTTGGAAAAAATCAGGATCTTAGCGATGCAAAAGAGATAGCTGTAAATACTGAGGAGGCTGTCAATGGATATAAGAGTAACAAAGTAACTGTAACAGGCCTTGAAAAGAATTCTGTATATTATTATAGTTACCAAGTAAGTGGCCTTTGGAGATCTGCTATTTCTTTTAAAACTCAAGATACAAAAAGTTTTAGTTTTTTATATGTGGGGGATCCGCAAATAGGGTCATCATCTTCCAATATTGCTACTGGGGCAACTGGAGAACAAGGCCAATATGCAGCAGTTATGAATGATAGTTTTAACTGGAATAATACTTTAAATACTGCCTTAAAGGTACATCCAAATATCAGTTTTATGGTTTCAGCAGGAGATCAAATTCAAACATCTAAGCCAAAAAGTAATGAGCAAGATATCGAATATGCTGGCTTTTTAAGACCAGATGTATTAAGATCATTGCCTGTTGCAACAACAATTGGTAATCATGATTCAAATAGTCCGAACTATTCTTATCATTTTAATAATCCCAATACATCTGATTTAGGCTTAACAAAAGCTGGTGGAGACTATTATTATTCATATGGAAATACACTATTTATTACTTTAAACACTAACAATAAAAATATGGCAGAACATAAGCAAGTTATAGAGAAAGCAATTAATGAAAATAAGGATGCTAAATGGCGTATAGTGACAATACATCATGATATTTATGGTTCAGGGGAACATTCAAATGAACCAGAAATTGTTAGTTTAAGATATAGTTTAATTCCTATATTAGAAGAAAATAAAATTGATGTAGTTTTAACAGGACATGATCATACTTATTCAAGATCTTTAATACTAAAAGGTGGAAAGGCAGATAACGCTAAAATCATGAATTCTACTGATTTTTATAAATATTATGATGATGAGATAGCTGGGAAAGATACGCCTAATGAATATAAAGAGTATTTAAAGAGCATTGAAGATCCGAATGCAGTACAAAATGTTAGGGAAGATGTAACTTATAAAAATGGAAATGTTGTAGATCCAAGCGGGATACTCTATATGACTGCTAACTCTGCATCAGGTAGCAAGTATTATGATTTGATACAACATCAACAATCTTATATAGCAGCAAGATGGCAGCAAGATATTCCAACTTACTCTAAAATAAGTGTTGATGAAGTAAGTTTTACAATAAATACTTATAGAACAGATAATGGAGAAAAGATAGATAATACTTTTTCAATTATAAAATCTATAGATAAAGCAAAACTAAATCAGTTAATAGCTATAGGAGATAATAAAGTTAGTAGTAAAGATAATTATACACCTTCAAGTTTTAGTAATCTAGAAAATCAACTAGTAGCTGCTAAAGGAATATCAAGTAAAGCTTCTGCTACTTCTAAGGAAATTGCTGATGCATATACTAACTTAAAAAACACCATAGATAATATTGAAGTTAAGGGTGATAAAACTGAACTTAAAGCATTAATAGATAAAGCAGAAACTCTATTAAATAGTGTAGCAGTAGGAACAGAAAAAGGACAATATCCAGTAGAAGCACAAGAAAGTTTAAGGGCAGCAATTGAGTTAGCTAAAGGCATTATGAATTCGCCTGATTCTAATCAATTAGCAGTAGATAATGCATTAAATAATTTAGATAAGGTATTAAATGATTTTAGCACAAAAGTTGTTAAAGATGCACCAGAGGTAAAAAGTTTAAATGTAAAAACTATAGGTAAGGTTAAAACCGGTGATGAAGCTAATGTTTATCCATTCATAGCAGTAGTATTTATAACCCTTGCTGGGCTAGTATATGGAATTAGAAGTAATAAACATAAAGAAGCAAGGTAAAAACTTTTACAAAATTGAGGCATGGTTATTATAAGGAGTATTTATGCACTCCTTATAATTTAAATATAGAAATAAAGGATGATAAATATGTTTTCTAAACTATTAAGTGACAGAAGAGCTATTATTAGAATAATGATTATAATGATATTAACCTTTGGGTTCTTTATATTTTTATATTTCTTTAATAAAGTAGATAAGCCTGAATTGATAAATCAGAAAGGCACTGAGTATGAGAAGGCTGTAGTTGAAGAGGTTCTAAAAGATAATATACAAGAAGATGGTTCACGTGTTGGAAATCAAGAAGTGAAGGTTAGAATGTTAAGTGGAAGTAAAAAAGGGGAGGTATTAAATGCTACAAGTGCATCAGGTTATCTTTATGGGGCTGGATGTAAGCAAAATATGAAGGTTATCGTTTCCTTAAGTACAGAAGGAAATGATTATGTGGCTTCGGTTTATAGTTATGATAGAGGAACCATTATTTATGCCTTTGTTCTATTATTTATGTTAATGCTTTGGGCAATTGGAGGGAAAAGGGGACTTAAATCTGCAATAGGACTTGTATTTACATTTGTTTGTATAGTTTTCTTATTTATACCAATGTTATATAAAGGATACTCACCATTCTTCGCAGCTGTTATTATAGGAATTTTAATTACTATAGTTACAATGTATTTAATAGCAGGCTTTAGTGTAAAAACAATATCATCTATTATGGGAACTATTTTAGGGGTAATTGCAGCAGGAGGAGCAGCAACATTATTTGGATACCTTGCCAAGATATCAGGATATAATGTAGCAGAAGTTGAGGAATTAGTATTTTTATCAACCAAAACCAATTTAAATGTGGGAGGAATATTATTTGCTGGAATACTTATAGCTTCATTAGGAGCTGTAATGGATGTTAGTATATCTATAGCATCTACTGTAAATGAAATTTATGATAAAAATAATAAATTAACTAGCAAGGAGCTTTTTATTTCAGGAATAAATGTAGGGAGAGACATGATGGGGACCATGGCTAACACTCTTATTTTAGCTTTTACAGGAGGAGCTATTAATACATTAATTTTAATATATTCCTATAGTATGAAATATAATCAAATTATTAATATGTATTCTATTGGAATTGAGATAATGCAAGGAATATCAGGAAGTATTGGGGTTATATTAACAGTGCCATTAGTATCGTTTATAACATCAAGACTTTTAAAGAGCAAATTTATTAAAATTCATAGTTATGATAAGTTAAGTGCTTAGAATTGGAGAGTAAAAAAATATAAGTAAAAATATTTTTATAAAAACTATTGACGATTATAAATAATGGGGATATAATAAAAACATAGATAACGCTTACATAAAGTGTTCATAAGAGTTTGGATTGTTACTGATTCGATCAGGCGATACCTTTGTTAATGAAAAGTGATTTTATTTATTCCTTTTTATTGATTAAGGTTTTTTTTATATCATAAATTTCTTAATGGATAAATGTAGCAATATATCTATAATAAATGAATAAATTTTGGATTGTTACTGGTAAAGCAGGCGAGACCATGATAGATAGAAGTTAAATATATTCTATCTGTTGAGGTTTCGCTTTTTTTATATACGAAATTATTATTATATTATTTATACAAAGGAGAGAGGAATTATGAAGTATGAAAGTTTAGCAAAAGACATTATAAAAAATGTCGGTGGCAAAGAAAACGTTAACAGTCTAACACATTGTATTACACGCTTACGTTTCAAATTAAAAGATGAGAGTAAAGCAAATACTGAAGTGCTTAAAAACATGGATGGAGTTGTAACTGTAGTAAAAAGTGGTGGACAATATCAAGTTGTTATTGGAAATCATGTACCAGATGTTTATGCAGATGTTGTTGCTATTGGTGGATTTGCAGCTGCTTCAGAAGGAGCTGAAGAAAAATTAAGTCCATTTAATAAATTTATAGATATTATTTCAGGAGTATTTACTCCAACACTTGGTGTGTTAAGTGCAACTGGTATGATTAAAGGCTTTAATGCTTTATTTGTAGCATTAGGACTTCTTAGTGATAAATCAGGAACATACCAAATTTTAAATGCAATAGGAGATTGTTTATTTTACTTCTTCCCAATATTCTTAGGGTTAACAGCAGCTAGAAAGTTTAAGGTTAATGAGTTTATTGGTATGGCAATCGGTGCAGTTTTAGTATATCCAAAGCTAACTGCACTAATGGCAGGAACACCACTTACTACATTGTTTGGTGGAAGCATAATTGAGTCACCCGTTTATGTAACTTTTTTAAATATTCCAGTTATATTAATGGATTATTCCTCAAGTGTTATTCCTATAATTCTTGCTGTATATGTAGGTGGAATAATTGAAAGATTTTTCAAGAAAATAATACCAGATGTTGTTAAAACATTCTTAGTTCCATTTTGCACATTACTTGTTGTTGCACCATTAACTCTTATCGTTATAGGACCTATAGCTACTTGGGCAGGTAAATTACTTGGAGCAGCTACAGTTGGAATTTATAATGTAAGTCCAATTATTGCAGGAATATTCTTAGGTGGATTCTGGCAAGTATTTGTTATCTTTGGATTACACTGGGGATTAGTTCCTGTAGCTATGAATAATATGGCAGTACTTGGTGGGGATCCTGTATTAGCATCTGTACTTGGAGCATCATTTGCACAAACAGGAGTAGTATTAGCGATCTTAATTAAAACAAAGAACAAGAAGTTAAAATCATTATCTATACCAGCAGTTATTTCAGGATTTTTCGGAGTTACAGAACC
This sequence comes from Clostridium sp. HBUAS56017, assembly GCF_007115085.1. Taxonomy (NCBI): domain Bacteria; kingdom Bacillati; phylum Bacillota; class Clostridia; order Eubacteriales; family Clostridiaceae; genus Clostridium; species Clostridium sp. HBUAS56017. The sequence continues at coordinate 35,871 of NZ_SULK01000027.1, forward strand.
AGCTATATATGGAATTACATTACCTCGTAAGAAACCATTCATAATAAGCTGTATAGGAGCAGCAGTAGGTGGTGCCATTACAGGATTATTTGGAACTAAAACTCTTATGATGGGTGGCCTTGGAGTATTTGCTCTTCCAAGTTATATAGGGCCTAATGGATTAGATAAAGCATTTTATGGAGCAGTTATATCAATTTCAGTAAGTTTTGTGTTAGGATTTTTATTAATGATGTTTGCAGGATTTAAAGATGAAGGAGCAAAGGAAGAGCCTAAAAAAGAAAATTCATTAGTGAAACAAGAAATAGTCATAAGCCCATTAAAAGGAGAAGTTACACCTTTATCAGAAGTTAAAGATGAGGCGTTTTCAAAAGGAGCATTAGGCAAAGGGATTGCTATTAAACCAATAGAAGGCAAAATAATTGCACCAGTAGATGGAGTTTTAACAACTCTTTTCCCAACTTGTCATGCACTTGGAATTACAAGTGATAATGGAGCAGAAATATTAATTCATATTGGAATGGACACAGTTCAATTAGAAGGTAAGCATTTTACTCCTAAAGCAAAGCAAGGAGATATAGTAAAAGCTGGGCAAGTTATATTAGAATTTGATATAAAAGCTATAGAAAAAGAAGGTTATTCAACAATAACGCCTATAGTTGTAACTAATTCAGATAATTACTTAGATATTATTGAAACAGATAAAAAGTCTATTGATTATAAAGAAGATTTATTAACTGTAATGATTTAATAATATAAATAGAAAAGATAAATATTTAAGCAAAATTAATAAAATCCATAGGATTTCTTATATAGGAAGTCCTATGGATTAAAAACATAATTTTTGAAATCAACAATGTATGTATGATTTTTTAGGAGGTATAATTTTATGATGAAAAATGCAAATAAATTACCAAAAGGATTTTTATGGGGAGGAGCTACTGCTGCTAACCAGTGTGAAGGTGGATATTTAGAAGGTAATAAAGGTTTGTCTACAGTTGATGTAATGCCATCAGGAAAGGATCGTTTTCCAGTAGGAATGGGCAAGCTTAAAATGTTAGAGTGTGATAAGGAGCATTATTATCCAAGCCATGAAGCTATAGATTTTTATCACAGATATAAAGAAGATATAGCTTTATTTGGAGAGATGGGATTTAAATGTTTCCGTCTTTCATTATCATGGGCTCGTATTTTTCCAAATGGAGATGATATTGAACCAAATGAAGAAGGATTAAAATTTTATGATGATGTATTTGATGAATGCTTAAAATATGGAATTGAACCATTGGTAACTATAACTCATTTTGATGTTCCAATGCATTTAGTAAAGACTATCGGTTCTTGGAGAAGTCGTAAAATGGTAGATTATTATGAAAGGTTATGTGAAGTAATATTTAATAGATATAAAAATAAGGTAAAGTATTGGCTTACATTTAATGAAATTAATATGCTATTACATTTGCCATTCATAGGAGCAGGTTTAGTTTTTGAAGAAGGTGAAAATGAAGTAGCAGTAAAGTATCAGGCAGCACATCATCAATTGATTGCAAGTGCTAAAGCAACCCAAATAGCACGTAAGATTAATCCGGAATTTAAAATAGGATGTATGTTAGCAGCTGGAAATACATATGCCAATACATGTGCACCAGAAGATGTATGGAGGTCAATGGAGAAGGATAGAGAAAATTATTTCTTTATAGACGTTCAGTCTCGTGGGGAATATCCTAACTATGCAAAGAAGATGTTAGAAAAATTAAATATAAATTTAGAAATGGAAGCTGGAGATGAAGAAATTCTAAGAAATAATACAGTTGATTTTATATCTTTTAGTTACTATTCTTCTAGATTAACTAGTGCGGATCCAAAAGTTATTGGAGAAACAGAAGGAAATGTATTTGCTACATTAAAGAATCCATATTTAAAGGCAAGTGAATGGGGATGGCAAATTGATCCATTAGGACTTAGAATTACAATGAATTCACTATATGATCGTTATCAAAAACCATTATTTATTGTTGAAAATGGACTAGGTGCTGTGGATAACCCAGATGAAAATGGTTATGTAGAAGATGATTATCGTATAGATTATTTAAAAGAACATATAAAAGCAATGAAGGACGCAGTAAACGAAGATGGAGTGGAACTTATGGGATATACACCTTGGGGATGTATAGATTTAGTAAGTGCATCAACAGGAGAAATGAAGAAACGTTATGGATTTATTTATGTAGATAAAGATAATGAAGGAAATGGGACTTTGAAAAGATCGAAAAAGAAGAGTTTTGAATGGTATAAGAAGGTTATAAATACAAATGGAGAAGATTTAGAGTAAAAATAATTTAAGTTATTAAACCTTAACAATGTAGATAGAGGCGTTGTTAAGGTTTTTTTGTGAAAATAATTAGCTCAATTGGAATAATATTGTCATTCTATATTGACAATATTTATATTATTTGTGACAATTATAATACCATTAACATATTAATTTGGTTAAATATAAATAGAACTGTGAAAATTTGGTTGTGCTTAATATATATAATAAGAATAAGAAAGGAGTGGGGAAATGGGAAAACGATTGAAGAAGAACTTTCAATTAAAAAAAGTTTCAGAAGGTATAATAGTAACTACCTTGGTGTCTGCAATTATTATGACTCCTTTAGTACATGCAAGTGCTTCGGTTTATAGTACAAGCTCTTCATTGATGGAAGTAATGGGAAATGTTAATCCTACAGTTTCTATATTAGATAGTAAAGGATGGTTAGAATCAGCTAATGTTAAATGGGCTCCTGTGGAGGGGGCTACAGGATATAATGTTTATTATAAATTAGCAAATGATATAGACTCTGAGTATAAACTAATAGAAAATAAGTTAGTTAGACAATATAAAACATATTTAAGAGCAGATATTTTAGGCCTTTCAGAAGGAAACTATTTAATAAAAATAGTGCCTATAATAAATAACGAAGAAGTAACCTCAAAGGAGGAAATTACACAAAGTATTAAGGTAAAAGCAAATACTAGGGAAGGTTTTGCTTTTTCTTTAGAGTCACCAATGAGGACAGGCTCTGGAGGATATAATAATGACGGTACTGTAGCAAGAGATGCTCAAATAATATATATTACAAAAGATACAGTAAATACAGTGGAAGCAGACGTTATAGCAAATAAAGAAGGAACAAGAGTTACTTGTACAGGACTTGTTGATATTTTAGCAAAACGTCAAAAAGGTTATGATAAAAGGCCACTTATTATTCGTATGATAGGAGAAGTAAAGTCATCTGATATTGATAGTCTTAATAGCAATGGATACTTGCAATTAAAAGGTTGTTATAATGTTACATTTGAAGGGGTAGGAGAAGATGCTACAGCTTATGGATGGGGAATTCTTGTTAGAGATGCTCACAATGTAGAAATAAGAAATGTTGGTTTTATGATGTTCCCAGATGATGCTATTTCACTTGACACAGACAATGAGAATATTTGGATACATAATAATGATATTTTTTATGGAGCAGAAGGAAGTGATAATGATCAAGAGAAAGGTGACGGATCTAGTGATGTGAAAAAATCAGATTATGTTACAATTTCATATAATCACTACTATGATTCTGGAAAGTGCTCACTTTGTGGAATGAATGATACAGAAGATTTCCATGTAACATATCATCACAATTGGTTTGATCATTCAGATTCAAGACATCCACGTATAAGAGTTGGTACAGTTCATGTATATAATAACTATTTTGATGGTAATTCAAAATATGGAGTTGGAGTTACTAAAGGCTCATCTGCTTTTGTTGAAGCTAATTATTTTAGAAATTGTAAATATCCAATGTTAACATCTTTGCAAGGGACTGATATTTATAACAAGGCAAGAGGAAATTTTTCAGGTGAAGAAGGGGGCATGATTAAGGCATATAACAATAAGGTAGAAGGTGCTGAAAGACTTGTTTATGCTAATGATAATTCTAAGGAATTTGATGCTTACTTGGCAACGACAAGAAATGAGGCGGTAACAAGTGCCTTTAAGTCTGTAAATGGGAAAAATACTTATAATAATTTTGATACAAGTGCAGCTATGTATGACTATGCACCAGATGCGCCAGAAGATGTAGAAGGGAATGTTACCACTTATGCAGGAAGAGTCAATGGTGGAGATTTTACATGGGTTTTTACAAAATATGATGATTCTGATTACAATGTAAATAGTGCTTTACTTGATAAAATTAAAAATTATAAATCAGATTTAGTATCTGATCGATAAGAATCTTTTAGAAAATAACAGGTTTTTCAATTTAACAACATACCCTATATATTTACAAAAATTGATTTAAACTCATATATAGTATATAATTAACTTTAAGGAAAATGTTGATTATAGATACATATTATGGGTGGGGGAGTTATTTATGAAGAAAAAGCTTATTGCATTTATTGCAACATTAGTATGCAGTGCTGTACTTGTAAGTCCTATTAGCACTTGTGCAAAAACAGCAAATTTTTTACCTGGGGACGTTAATGGGGATGGTCTTGTAAATGTGGATGATTTATCATTATTAAATAGATATTTAAATGCTGATGATGATATTGATTTAGTTTATGATAATGGAGATATTAATGAAGATAGCAATATAGATAATAATGATTTAACCATTTTACAAACTAAAGTTATTACAAAAATAAAAGGTGATGTAGATGGAAATGGTATTGTTAATATTGATGATGCTAATCGTTTAAAGAAATATCTAGTTGGTACAAAGGTGGAATTTGTAAAAGAAAATACAGATTTTAATGGAGATAATTCTATAGATATTTTAGACTTACAGCTTTTATATGAAAAACTTAATACTAATATAAAAGGTGATGTAAATGGTGATGGCGTTCTTGATACAGATGATTATATGCTTTTGAAAGAGTATATTACTGGAAAGGAGAAGTCAATAGTACAAAAAAATGGGAACTTAAATGGTGATGATGTCATAAATGTTGCGGATTTGGTGGAGCTAAATGAAAAGCTTACTACCAATATAAAAGGTGATGTTAATGGTGATGGAGTTGTTAATGAGAAAGATATTAATAATTTAAAGGCATACCTTATGGATTCTGATGTGAAAATAGTGAACGAAAATTCAGATCTAAATGGTGATGGAGCAATTGATATTTCAGATTTAATTGGTTTGAATAAAATAATTTATAAAGAATAATATTATAATAAAATATACTTGCTTTGAGAATGTAGTTGGATTTTTATAAAATTGCTACATTCTTTTTTTATAGAATCAGCAGAAAATACTTGGAATTAAGAAGGTTTAAAAAAAATATTCATGGCAAGTTAGAATGAATTTTCGAAATATATGTAAAACATTGAAAAGTATGCTATAATATTCTTCATATATTTTAATAAATTCATGTAAAGGAAAGTGATGAATAATATTGGATAGATTGATAGAAAGCTATGATAACTGGCGTAAAAACAGCAGCATTTTTGAATGTTATGTAAAAAGTACAACATTAGCATCATTATCAACAGTAGATTTAGAAAAAGTAGATATTACAAAGTGCAAGGATATTAAAGAAGAAAATAAAGAGAGCTTTAAATTACTAGAGGCTAAGATAAAAACTAGTTTAGATAATGTATTAATAATTAGTGATCTTGAGGCAGAAGAGAATCTGGATTTTAGCATAATGCTAAATAATAATTTAAGTATAAAGCCTATTTTATCAATTAATCATATAGCTCATAATTATGGATTAATAGGTAACAATGTAATTCATAATAAATTGGTGAATTATTCCTTGAAGTTCAAGGATATAGAAGAAGTAAAAGGATATTGCTTTATTTTAGATAATGGAAGATATAAAGATAATGATGATTATTTAGATCCTCTTGTCTTTAATAATCAATATGAAGTAACTGAGGAAGAATTACCACATAGCGAAGTTTTGAAAATGATGAATATAGACAGCTTAATGTTCATATATAGAAACAGAATTAAAGAAGATATACAAAAATACTTAGACTATTTAAAGGGAGAAAAAATAAATATAGTTTTTATTGATTTAGAAAGTTAGAAATATAGGGGTGGTAAAAATGAAGAATAAAAAAGTTCTATCTTTAACTATGGCTACAGTTATGGCTATTAGCGGGGGTGCTGTATTAACAGGCTGTGGCAATGCAAAATATAATAATTTCAAAGAAGTTGTAAAAGAACAAGATAAAGAAGATCAAGAAGCACAAAATAATAATATCTTTAGAGGAGGATATATGGGACATTCATTTTTCTATTTACCTGGTAGTGGTAATTCTCATTTTGATTCTTCAACAAGTTCTGGATGGAAAAGTTGGTCAAGCAAACCTTCTAGTGCATCTTCTGTAGTATCTTCAGATGGCAGTTATAGTTCATCAAAATCTACTAGCTTTACAGGTTAGGAGATAGATAAATTGGATAATAAATTTATTAATGAACTTTTATTTAAATATCATATGGTCCACTCGACAAGGAATCATGATATTTTCACTAAAGAGCCCTTTTATTTAGAAGATAAGTATCATAATATTTTTAATGAGACATCTACTAAAATAAATAATCTTGTTAATAGAATTATAGAAGGAATTAATGGAGAGTTCAATGATTTAGTTCCTTATATACCAGAGTTTCCTTATAAAGAAGAAATATTGGCACTTAAAAATCCTCTAGCACCTTTACTTTGGACAAGATATGATGGATTTGTAAAAGACGATGGTTCAGGAGTGTTTTATAGTGAATTAAACTATGATAAGCCTTGTGCACAAAGAGAAATAATGGTAATGGAATCTCTAGTTAACAGTAAGGAGAATATAAATATAGGATTTATAGAAAAACTTAAAAATAACTTCTATAGTATATGCAATGATTATTTTAAAGATAAGGATAAGCTTACTATAGCTCTTCTAAGCTCATCTTCGAGAGCAGAAGAAACTCATCTAATGATGTTATTTAAAGAATTATTTCAAAATGAAAATTTTAAGTTTGTAATATGTAATAATACTAATTTTCAATATATTGATAATTCTATATATTCTTTTGAGAAAAAGATTGATGTAATATTAAGGTTATATCCTACTGAATACTTTAAGGAAGTAAGTTGCTTTTCTGAAATGCTAAGGTTATTTGAAAATGGAAAGCTGCTACTATTGAATGATCCGAGGGTGATTATTGGGCAATGCAAAAATCTTTATAGTTATCTTTGGAAGTTGGTAAAAGAAAAAGATTCTAGGTTGTCTGAAAGTGAGGTAGACGTAATAAATAAAAGTTTGCCTTATACTGAATTATTAAATATAGATAATATACAAAAGGCTGTTGAAGATAAGGATAGATGGGTGATAAAGCCTGTATATGGAAGGTATAGTATAGATGTGTTTATTGGTGAATTGTATTCACAAGAAGAGTGGAAACAATGTATTGATTATGTGATTGAAGCTTTGAAAAGTGGAAAATCTTTCATTTTGCAAAAGTTTTGTAAAATCAGAGAGGATATGGCTCCATACAGCAATGGTATTTTCACAAAGAGGGTAGAAGCTTTTGCTAATTTAGGGATTTTTATATCTATAAAAGATTATATAGGAACCTGTGTTAGGTTTAATCCTTCTTACTTAACAGAAGAGGAGAATACATGGATAACCCCTATTTTGAATAAAAAAGAATGTTTTAAAACTATTAATACAAATATAGATTATAGAAAGTTTACTAGTTCTCTAATTAGATTTGGATTTTGTGGCAGTTATTGCAGGATTTCTGAATATATCAAAACCAGTCCTTTAGTATTAAATAAAAGCAAATATGAAGAATTGAAAAGTCTTACAAATGAAATAGCTTTAATATTTAAAAAAGTTCAAAGCTTTGTAGGAGATAACATTTCTATTTATAAAGATGCATTTAATTTAGAATACTTAGAAAAAGTGATTAAGAATTCAAATACTGAAGAACTTTGTTTACTTGGAAGAATGGATTGGATTTTAGATACAAATGGAGTATGGAAAGTACTTGAAATTAATTCAGAAACTCCAGCTGGTATATGTGAAACAATGTATATTTCAGAAGAGTTACTAAAAGAAGTTAAGATATCTAACTTACAGAACATTAATAGTGAATTTAAAGAAAAAGTATTAAAACAAGTTAATAAGATGATAGATGAATATTCTAAGGTGAAAAGAATAGAGAAAATTGCTATTGTAGGAAGTTTATATTATGAAGATTGGTATACTATCAATACTATAAAGAATATCTTATCAGAGCTTAATGGTATTACTATAACTTTAGGGAATATTTATGATCTAAAGGTTAGTGAAAAAGGAGGGGTATCTTTGTATGGTGAGAAAGTTGATGCCATTTTTAGATACTATCCTTTAGATTGGTTAGAGTACAAAGAAACAGAAGATTTAGCAAGGTTAAAGTATGCTTTAGAAAGTAATAATGTAATCTCTCTAAATAATACTAGTAGCATTATATCTCAAAACAAGATGTTTTTTGCTTTAATTTACGAACTTCTAAAATTCAATTTCTTTAATGAAAAAGAAGCCTTACTCATAGAAAAGCATATACCATATACAACTTTAGAAGCAAGTGAAATGAGAACAAATGATTTTGTAGTAAAACCAATCTTATCTAGAGAGGGGAAGGGGATCACCTTGTCTAGAAATATTATAAATATAGATGAGTTTAATGAAGGTTATATATTTCAGGAATATATATTTTCAGAGACGAGTGATAATAGGTATCCAGTGTTTGGTACGTATTTATGTGGAACTGAATTTGCAGGAATATATACCAGAGTTGGTACAGAGATAACAGATGTGAACTGTATGTACACACCTACTTATGTAGAAATGGAGGATGGGGAAATATGATGCTAAACAAAAATACATCAAATAAGAAGAAGTATATTATAATTTGTGTGATTGTGATCCTAGTAGGTATTGTAGTCTATGGTGTTTATAAAGATAAGAAAAGTGAAGCTTTAGAGTTACCTCCTTATACAGAGGAGTATAAAGGAGAAGCAAATTTGGTTGATGTTGAGGGGTTTATGTTTTCAGAATTATATAATAGTTCAAAAGATAAGACATACTATCGTTTTAAGATAAACCAGGACAATAAAGAGTCCGTTGACATTGAAGTAACAGATCTTGATTGTACTACAAATTATGCAGATAATACAGATGTAGATTATAAGGATAAGTTAGGAAAAGTATATTTTTTTGAGAGAACTTATAAATTAAGTGATTCAGAAACTATTAAAAGAAATGTTTATAAGGTATATGTTCTTAAAGACAAGGTAAAAGAAGTTTCTATAAATGATTAAAGGAAAGGGGAAAATTTATGATTAATATAAAAAGTTTAAATGATTCAAATTCACAAATTGAAATTTTAAATATGGTATCAGAGGTGAATATATTTATGACACTATCTGATTATGATAAATCTAATCCAGAGGTAACAGCAGAGTGCAACTCATATAATTGTGTAAAATTAATGGATAATACTTTGCTCTACGTAAGTGAAGAATATAAACACTATATAAATTTAAAATATGTAATGGCAATAACATTAAAAAAGTACAATAATGGTTATGAAATTAATAGTGAAACAGCTTACCTATATGATACTTTAGCTAATTATAATTCAGAAAAGGCTATTGAGTTAACTTACTATGGGGAAGTAAAAGAATATTATAGCGGAACAGATAAGTACCTCATATTAGAGGATAATGAATATTTTCATATAATTAATGTAAGTAAATTAGGAGCAGTAGTTGTGAAAAATAATTAGAATAAGGAAACCTACGATAAACAAAATCGTAGGTTTTTTAAACATTTAGGCAAGTTGATTAATAAGAAAAGCTTTTAATTCTTCTATATTATCATTGCTTTTATCTAGAGAATTTATATATTCTAATGCAAGTTTATGTTCTTTTGCTAGGCTTAAAGCACAAGCCAAGTTATAAACTATTTCTAAATCTTTAGGATCTAACTTGTAGGCTTTTTCCAAGAGAGGTATTACATAGCCTTCTAATCCACATTCAAAACACTTGATTCCTAGAGAGTTTAATATTTTACTTTTTAATATTGTATTTTTTTCAACAGCTTCGATAATGTATTCAAAGCTTATATTTTCAATTCTAATCAAATCGATAAGTTTAGTTAATATCTTGTTGTTATCAGAATTTATATCCAATTTTCGTAAGAAAAAGTTAACTTCGTTTCTTAAGTTTTGTGCTTTTTCTAGTAACTCATTGGCCTTATCATAATTTTGAGCTTTAACTATATATTGATAGGTAGTTAATTCTCCTTTTATAGTTTCTTTTTTACTAGATATACTGCTTATCTTTTCTATAAAATCAATATCTTCATTATTTTGTGGTGCATTATTAACGGAATATATTGATAGATTATTGTATTGTGCCTTTGTGAATAAAGTTTGTATTTCATTTAATGTAAAGAATCTTAAATGAGTTCTATCTAAAATTCCGGCATCTGTATAAGTCCAATTACCATTAATTAAATCTTTTAGTACTGTATAGTTTAAGACATTTGGTATGCTAGCTAAAATATATCCGTTGCTTTTTAAATATTTTTTTGCAGTTTCTAATGTTCTCAATGGATCATTTAAATGTTCTAAAACATCTGCAAAAATAATATAATCAAAAAAACCTTCATCATAATTAAGAGAAGAAGTTTCAACATTTTCAGCTGTAACGGTAGCGAAAGTTTTTGCTATTTCAGCAGCATTATCATTAAGTTCAATACCATAAAGATTGGCATTAGGATATTTATTTTTTATTTCTAATAGGGTAGCGCCGCAAGCGCATCCAATTTCAAGGACATTAATACTTGTATCAGCAGGCTTATCTAAAAGTCCTATTATCTCATTTCTTATAAGGAGAGAATAAAAAGGATTAAATCCCCACTTTGTTTTAAATTTATTTTCATTAGTTTTAAATATATCTAGTGATACTTGGGAGTTTGTAACACCTAAATTTAATACAAAACTATCTTTACAAAGGATATTCTTATGACCAGATTTTAGCACCCTTAAAGAAATATCATCATCTTCAAAATTCCTAGGATTAAATTGTTCATCAAATAATCCTATTTTGTTTAAAACAGTTCTTTTAAGGAATAGAGCATATCCAACTAACTTTAATCTAAAATCATGCTGGTTATCATTTGGGATGTTGCATGTTAATGAATAATTAATATATTCAGAGATATCATTAAACCCTTCTGGTATTGCTTGATAATATCCAACATTATTACTAACTGGACTAACAGCACCTATTGAGTTTTCAGAGTATAATGCCATTCTCAAATTAAATATTGAGTTTGGAAGTACCATGACATCATTATTTAACACAAATATATCATTAGTTTCTTTAGCAAGATTTATTCCTTGATTATATCCAGCAGGAATTCCTTTATTTTCACTGTTAAGTATATATTTTATACTTTCTTCAGACTTAAACCATTCAGATGTACCATCACTAGAGTTGTTATCTATTATAATAATTTCATAGTTGTCCAAAGTATTATATTTTTTTATGCTATCAATGCAGTTCTTTGAATATTCTAAGTTATTATTTGTTATTATAATAATTGAAAAGTCACTTACTGAAATTGCGTTAAGATCTTTTAACTTATTGATTTCTAATAGAATATTATCTTTAGATTCATTAGTTTTACAATAATTCAATGCGTTTTCAAAGCATAAATATGCGCAATTATAATTTTTCTTTCCAGCATAAGCTAAACCCATATAAAAATATAAGTCACTGTCATAAAGATCAATTGCAAGAGCATTCTTTATGTTTTCTATGGCTAAATCAAATAAAGATTTATTCAAATTTGCAAATACGACATTTTTTAATTCTTGTAGTTTCATGTGTACCTCACTTTATTTTCAAAAATTTAGTTGATTAAATTATTATCGTGATTTTTTGCTGAAACTTAAGTTGGGGATTTAAGGAAAATTTTGTAGTGAATGTTTTTTTGAATAAATTGAGTTAGAAATGATTAACTAAAAAGAACCGTATGTTTATTAATAAAAGATATTAAAAATAGAAAACTACTAAGACAATATATTGTCTTAGTAGTAGCCTTGTTATCTAATACTGAAGAAAGCTTTTCTTCCTCTATATTCAGCAACACTTTCTAGTTCTTCTTCTATTCTTATTAATTGATTATACTTAGCAACTCTTTCGCTTCTTGCTGGAGCTCCTGTTTTTATTTGTCCTGCATTTACTGCTACTACAAGATCTGCTATAGTTGTATCTTCTGTTTCTCCTGATCTATGTGATACTACTGCTGTAT